>MFCX01000001.1 GCA_001777055.1 Candidatus Daviesbacteria bacterium RIFCSPHIGHO2_02_FULL_39_12
GGGATTTAATTCAGATATTACCAGGTCTTATATTGGTCCGAATTCATGGTTTCATACCAATTATATTGGAGATTCTGTCATAGAGGGTGATTTTGGGATGGGTTCGGGGGCAGTGCTAGCCAATTTAAGATTGGATGATCATACCATCAGAGTAGGACCAGAAAAAGACACCTGGAAGGTGGGCTTTGACTCCTTCCAGGTGGATACTGGTCGCCACAAATTAGGTCTAATTGCCGGTCAGGGTTCAAGGATTGGAGTTAATGCCTCAACTATGCCCGGAGCAAGAATTGGGACAAATTCTTTAGTAGGTCCCGGTGTGGTTTTATATGGAGATGTAAAAGATAATAAAAAGGTATTAGTTAAACAAGAATTAGAAATCACTGAACATACCCCTGCTTTAACCAGCTACGATCAATTTAGGGAGAGAATTAAATAATTAACCCGCCCAAGTTTCCTCAGGCGGGTTAACAGGTTTTGAGGATAGATTATCTTATTCCTCTGTTACCTTCCCACTCCCATGTGCTGATGATCCAATCATCAAGCTGACGATCTAGATCATAAGCTTCTCTAGTACGTCCTTTCACCAATGGATGTGTTGGAGTACTTTTTTCGTCTAAAACTCTTCCCTGATCTGGACTAACAGGCTGAGGGGTATCTTTTCTTTCCATAAAATCACCTCCTTTCATAATGTAGTTAAGTAATTTATCACTATATACACATTAAGACAATAACCTTATGGTATACTTGAACCTAATCTATGCTTCTTTACGAATACGAGGGGAAAAAGCTTTTTAAAGCTTGCGGAATTAATGTTCCTCAATCGCAACTGGTCCTAATATCAGAATCTCCTAATATCCAAATATCAGCGCCCTGTGTTTTAAAAGCCCAGGTATTGTCAGGTAAAAGGGCAGATGCAGGCGGGATTATAAAAGTTCAAAGTTTACTGAAAGAACTGTTTAGAAAAACGATTAATGGTGAGAGAGTGGAGAAAATTTTAGTAGAAGAGATGGTGGAGATAGATAAAGAGTATTATTTGTCTTTTTCCTATTCCACAGAATCTAGAGGACTGGTTTTAACCTTTGGTGAAGGAGGAACCGGAGCAGAGGAAAAGGGAGCTAAAACTTATCCAATAGATATTTTGTCCACCTCCGAGGTGAAAAAATTGCGGTTACACCTCGGAGGTGTGTTACCAGAGGAACTGATTGAGATAGCAATCAAGCTCTGGGAGGTATTTATTAAATACGACTGCGAACTGGCAGAGATCAATCCTTTAGTTACCACTGTCATTCCCGCGAAGCTTGCCCTCGACTCCGATCGGGGGGCGGGAATCCAAAATAATATAGATTCCGGATCGGGGTCCGGAATGACAAGTAGTAAGAATGACAAAATAGTTTATGCCTTGGATGCAAAGGTAATTCTGGATGATGACGCGGACTTCAGAAGAGAAGTAAAATTTCCTGAAAGAAATTTATTTGGCAGACCGCCGACTGAGGCGGAAATTGAAGCCAGAAAAATAGATGAAGGAGATCATAGGGGCACTGCCGGCTCGGTTTACTGGGATCTTCAAGGTGGTGATATTGCAGTGATCGCGGCAGGTGGCGGAGGCTCAATTGTGAATATGGATGCATTGCTTGCTTTTGGAGGCAAACCGGCCAATTATACTGAGCATTCAGGAAATCCTCCCAGAGAAAAATTAAAAAAGCTAACAAAAATTGTTCTTTCCAATCCAAATTTAAAAGGCTGTTGGTTTGTAGGAGGAACAGCCAATTTTACAGACATTTATGAAACCTTAATGGGTTTTGTAGAAGGCTTGCGGGAGCTTTCCCCCAAGCCAACTTACCCAATTGTGATAAGAAGGGGAGGACCAAGAGATAAAGAAGCTTTTGAAGCCTTAAAAGAAATTGGTGAAAAAGAAGGCTTTGATTTTCATATCTATGGCAGGGAAACCCCAATGACTCAAACAGCAAAGACTATGGTGGAGTTAGCCTATGGGAATACTAGTAACTGAAACAACCAAAGTTTTAATACAGGGAATTACCGGCAAAGAAGGGTCAAAGGTGGCTTTGCAGATGAGGAATTACAATACAAAAGTGCTAGCTGGTGTGACTCCAGGCAAGGGTGGACAGCAGGTACATGGAATTCCTGTTTATAACACTATAACTGAAGCTTTAGAAAATCATCCAGGTATAAATGCCTCCTTTGTAGCTGTGCCTAATTTTGCTGCATATGGGGCGATGAGAGAGGCAATAGAAGCCAAAATCCCTTTAATCAATGTTTTAACAGAACATATACCAATACAAGACACTGCCAAGGCAGTTGCTTTAGCCAAGCGAAATGGAGTGAAAATAGTTGGTCCTTCCTCCATTGGTATTATTTCTCCCGGCATTGGTAAAGTAGGATCCATCGGAGGAGATGACCCAAGAGGAGTTTATTCCAAAGGTTCGGTTGGGGTAATTTCCAAATCAGGAGGAATGGCCTCAGAAGTGTCCTGGATTTTAACTAAAAACGGCATTGGTCAATCAACAGTTGCCGGCATTGGCGGAGATGTATTAATCGGTTCAACTTTTGCAGATTTACTGGAAGAGTTTGAAAAAGATGAGCAAACAAAAGCAGTTATAATATTTGGAGAAATCGGCGGCACTTACGAAGAAGAGGCAGCAGATTTAATCAAAAGTGGTGGGTTTACTAAAAAAGTGGTAGCATTTATCTCAGGCTTATTTGCGGAGCAATTGCCGGCTGGAACAAAGCTTGGTCATGCAGGAGCCATAGTTTATGGCGATAAGGGAAGCTATAAATCCAAAATAGAAAGCTTAAAATCAGCTGGGATTAAAATTGCCAAAACTCCGGATGAAATACCGGATTTGTTAAGATGAGTTGTTGATTAAAAGTCAATTTTTAGGTAGAGTATGAGGCATGGATAAAAAGTGGAAGACATCAATATCAGGGATTGTGGATGGGGAAGTACACATCCATGGCTACAAAATCACTGATTTAATAAACCAGGTTAATTTTACAGATGCCATATGGTTGGAATTAAAGGGAGAACTGCCTACAGAAAAAGAAAGAACCATGTTGGATGCAATTTTAATCTCCACCATTGATAATGGGATGGGCCCGCCCTCTATAACCAATGCTAGAAATTCTGCTTCAGCCGGAAACCCTATGCAAGCTGCCGTGGCAGCAGGAGTTTTGGGGATAGGAGAATATCACGGCGGAGCAATAGAAGAATGCGCCAGGCTTTTACAAATGGGACTGGCAGCCTCGAAATTAGTAGAAAAAGTAATTAGTTCAGGAGATAGGATTCCGGGTTTTGGACACAAAGTTTATACAGAAGATCCAAGGGCCAAACAGATTTTTGAAAAAGCCAAAAAATTAGGTTTTTTTAGAGAACACTGTGAACTGGCTGTAGCAGTAGAACAGGAATTAGAAAAACTCAAAGGAAAAAAGATCCCCATCAATGTAGACGGAGCCATAGCAGCAGTTGTGTCTGATATGGGGTTTGATTATAGATTGGGCAAAGGATTTTTCATTATTGGAAGGGTAGTAGGGCTGGTTGCCCATATTTTTGAGGAATGGGTCAGGGAAAAACCATTTAGAAGGGTTCCTAATGAAGAAATTGAATATGATGGAGTTAGTCCCCGGAAACTGAAATAGTCATACTTGTCAAAGTATGGTATAAAGTATGAATTGAATATCCTGCTGGTGACTGTATACCCTCTGGCCAAGTTTTGGAGCCTATATGCTACGACGTTCCGGATGGTGATTTGTTGGGTCAGGCGAATGTGAAGCAAAGGTCTTTGCGAAGACCTTCTTGCTATCTGGAGTTGATGGAACTGGCGAGACGGTCCCTAGGTCCTAATTACTAACAGAGAATTTGCTTGACACGTATTGAGAATATTATGAACAATACACCCAGAAAAATTCTTGGCTACTTGACGCATACCCCGTAAGTGTTGCACTTCAACTGCGAATGCAGGGTTTTTAGGGAAGGTATGTTATAATAACTTATAGTATATAAATACTTGACGTAGAATAAATTTAGGTTTAGTATTTATGTAAGAAGTATGTAAGAGTGAAATTCCTTAAAGGGAATTTTTTAATTTAAAAATATGTCGCCTTCAATAGGGCGGTTTTTTAGTAGAAAGGAAAAAATATGACAGTTGATTATGAACAAATTATCAGGAGACAGCATCCGGATCAACAGAAAGAAACAATAGATGGCGCTGAACTTTGGGAAAGCAAAATTCCTGATGTAACTGGTAAATTAATTCCTGGAGCCCGTATAGTAGTCGCTACAAGTCCGGATTTACAGCCAGACGTTTTTGATATTATCGTTGTTGAAGACGGAATAGTATTTTTAGAACAGCAAGGTAATAGATTCCCCGTTCCTGTGGTTTCTATAGAGCTCGGCGAGTTTCGTGGGCTTGGTGATGAAATGCACAATGTGCTAGAGATACAGCCGCCTTTCCCAAATAATGATACGGGTTCATGTCGGTGGATGCTGGGATAAATTGCATTTTAAGTTACGTAATGCTATGGTTATGACAGTCAAATAAGCCCTTTCTGGGTTTTTTAAAGTACTTAATTAGTATTTCCAAAAACGATCGTTCAAAAAATGATAAAGTTATGAAAAAGAGAATTTTGACAGGGGACAGGCCCACCTATGACAGTTTCCATTTGGGAAACTATATTGGCTCGCTTAAAAACAGGGTAAAGCTGCAAGAGGAATACGAGACTTTTATACTCATAGCGGATATGCATGCTTTAACTACCCATTTTAATAAAACTGATACTTTGGAAGGCAATATCCGCGGCCTGATGCTGGGGTATTTGTCAGTCGGGCTGGATCCTAATAAAGTTACTTTTTGCCTGCAGTCAAAATTGCCGGAAACAGTAGAGCTAGCTTACTTTTTAGGCACTTTAACTCCAAGAGCTGTTTTGGAGAGGCAGCCGGCTCTTAAAGAAAAACTTGACCAAGGAGAACAGGATACCTTTGCGCTCTACAGTTATCCGGTCTTGATGGCTGCGGATATTTTACTGCCAAAAGCGAACCTGGTGCCGGTAGGTAAAGACCAAAAAGCCCATGTAGAATTTGCCCGGGATATTGCAATTAAGTTTAATAATTTGTATGGAGGAAGCCTGCCTGCCGGCAGACAGGTATTCCCAATCCCTGAGCCTTTAATAGGGGAAGTGCCAACTTTGCCAGGAACTGATGGCCAAGCCAAAATGGGGAAGTCTTTGAATAATGCTATCTTTTTAACTGATTCTGCCCAAGAAGTGGAAAAAAAGGTAATGAGTATGTATACAGACCCTAAAAGAATTCATCCGACTGACCCTGGAACTGTTGAAGGGAATCCGGTGTTTATTTACCTGGATGCATTTGCTGCTGAAAATTTCAAATTTCAAATTTCAAATTTCAAATTGCTTTATACAAAAGGCCAGGTAGGGGATATTGAGGTTAAAAAGTACCTGGTCAAAGTTTTAAATAATTTCCTGGATCCTATCAGAAAAAGACGTGCTGAGTATGAAAATAAGCCAGAATTAGTAGAACGGATCTTAGAAGAAGGGATCCAAAAAGCCCGAGCAGAGGCCCAAAAGACTTTGGTTGGAGTTAAAAAGGCAATGAAGCTTGACTATTTTAACAATTAATGTGTATAATTAGTGTGTATTGGAGAGATAATTATGCAAGCGCAAAGATTAAATATAACATTACCATATGAACTGGCCAGGGATTTTAAAAGAGCAATTCCAGTTAAAAAGAGAAGCAAGTTTATTGCTGGCGTTTTGAAAGAGAAATTGCCCAAAAGGAATCTTAAACAGGCGTGGATAAAAAGCCTAAAAGCACAAGAAAAAATTATCAAGGAGATTCAAGAGGATTTTAAGTATGTCGATGCAGAAGCCTGGGAAAAACTACCCTAAGCGCGGAGAAATCTATATTGCTGATCTTAATCCGGCCTTTGGCAGAGAGATCCATAAAAAAAGACCAGTATTAATTATTTCCAATAATATGATTAATCAGATATACCCATTGGTGATTGCAATTCCATTTAGTTCAATCGTTCCGGAATTTGTAGGAGCTGATGTGGTTAAATTTACCGGTCAGAAAGGTTTAAACAAAGCTTCCGCCTTAATTGTTAACCAGATTAAATCCATAGATTAGGTAAACAATTTGTCTATGTGACTAATTTGGAACCCAGGACAATGATGGGTTTAGAATCTCAAGGGATGATCCTTTGTGCAGGTGGCAAAAAGCCTATTCCTTTAAAACCGTCCTCAAAAGTTCCTCCAGGCTCAAAAATACGCTAGTTTAAAACTGGCAATTTGAAGCTGGATGTGCTAATATTGCCTATATTCGATAATGTATGGCAAACGGCAAAAGAAGAATTAATTTAAATAAAAAAATCCTGTCTTTTCTTAAGGGTCTGGCTGTCTATCTTTTAATTGCAACTGCCGCCTTGATTTTCTTTTATCAGGTTTCGGGCGGTCCTGTTTCCTCTTCAGAGGTGCCTATTTCCCAGGTTATTAATGAAGTCAGAGACAATAAAATCCAAAAAATCATTTTGGAAGGCGATAAAGTAACAGCGGAAGTTAAAAATTCCGATCAAAAGCTTATCTCTCATAAAGAAGCAGGGGAATCAATCTATAAAATCCTGGAAAGCTCGGGTGTGGATCCTAAGTCAGTCACAATTGAAGTAAGAGATTTATCTATCCAACAAGCCTGGATTGGTATTATCTCTGCCATTTTGCCTGTGATTATTTTGGTAGGTTTGATGTTTTTGCTTTTCAGAAATGCCAGGGAAGCAGGCCAGGGATTATTCTCTTTTGCACAATCAAGAGCAAAGCTTTATTCTAAAGATCAGCCTCAAATTAAATTTTCAGATGTGGCCGGGGCGGACGAAGCCAAGCAAGAACTGACTGAGGTGGTGGACTTTTTAAAAAGCCCGCAAAAATATAAAGAGATAGGAGCGAGGATACCAAAAGGAGTTTTACTGGTAGGCCCGCCCGGAACAGGTAAAACCCTTTTGTCGCGTGCCGTGGCCGGGGAAGCCAGTGTGCCGTTTTATTCCATTGCAGGGAGCGAGTTTATGGAAATGTTGGTAGGTGTGGGCGCTAGCCGGGTTCGTGATATGTTTGCTCAAGCGAAGAAAAACTCACCTTCAATAATCTTTATAGACGAAATTGAATCCATTGGTCGCCAGCGCGGTATAGGTATTTCCGGCGGGCATGATGAAAGAGAGCAAACATTAAACCAAATATTGGTGGAAATGGATGGGTTTACCCAAACAGACCGTGTCATAGTAGTAGGAGCAACCAATCGTCCGGATCTCCTGGATGCAGCTCTTATAAGGCCCGGTAGATTTGACAGAAGGGTAGTTTTGGGTATGCCTGATTTGGAAGAAAGAAAAGCCATTATTGAACTTCATATGAAAGGCAAGCCATTTACCAAAGATGTTAGCATAGAGAAGCTAGCAAGACGCACTGTTGGTTTTTCCGGCGCGGATTTAGCCAACATGTTAAATGAGGCAGCCATTTTAGCAGCTCGTGAAGGCAAGACTGTTATAGATAATAAAGATTTGGAAGAGGCAGCAACCAAGGAAAAATTAGGTTCGCAAAGAAAAAGAATACAATCAGAACATGATAGGAAACTGGCAGCCTATCATGAAGCAGGACACGCTATAGTTGGACATTTTTTGAAAAATGTTGATCCGGTACACCGTATTTCTATAGTTTCCAGGGGGTTATCCGGTGGCCATACGCTTTTTCCTCCCACTGAAGATAGGTCAAATGAATCCAAATCCAGACTCATAGAGCAAATCTCGGCAGCTTTAGGCGGCCAGGCTGCGGAACAATTGGCTTTTAATGATATTTCAACGGGTGCAGCCTCAGATATAGAGGTAGCTACCAATATAGCGCGGCAAATGGTAACCCAATATGGGATGTCTTCTTTAGGTCCTATTAATGTTAATTCAAGACCCATGTTTGGAATTTGGAGAGGGATGGAAGAAGGGGCTGAAATTTCACCAAAATTACATGATGCAGTAGATACAGAGGTGAGAAAGATTATGGAAAATGGTTATTCTCAAGCTCAATTACTTCTAAGGAAACGTAGAGCCAAGCTGGATAAAGTGGCTAAAGCTTTACTGGAAAAAGAGACCTTAGAGTCAGATGAATTTGAAAAAATTGTAGGGAAAAAGATTTCTTAAAATGAAAATTATAAAAATTATAACTTTTATAACAGTTATAATGCTTATAATTGTTCCTCCGGTTTTCGCTTTAGAAAACGATATTGGTTATTCTCAGATTAGTCCTGTTTCCCCACTATATTTTCTAAAAGGTCTCAGGGAAGCTTTAGAGTTAAAGTTTGCCGGCACTACAAAGGTCAAGATGTTAAGGCAGTTAGAATTTGCCCAAAGAAGGCTGAGGGAGGTGCGTACCTTAATCCGCGATCATAACGAGGAACTGGTCCCAGCCACCATAGAAAGATATGTGGCTCAGGTTAATGAGTTGACAGATCGGCATGCTAAAAATGATGAGGTAGGGATAAAGATTAAAGAGAGTTTGACGGTTCATTTGAGTATTTTAGATCAAATTTATAGTCAAACTTCCATATCAAGATCAAAAATGTTTATCAGATCCGGCCTAAATAGACTGATCCAAAGGGCTGATGTAGTAAATTCATCCAAGGAGCCTATTTGCCGCCTTTTTGCCAAGGAAGCCACATCATCTGCCCTGAACCAGACCGAGCAGGCAGTGTTGTCGGATAGAGCCCAAAAGTGTTTTATGAATTTAAGTAATTTGTTTCTTTAAGAATCTGTTCGTAGAAATCAATAAGTTTTTCGGTTAGCTTTTCAGGATTAAATTTATCTTTAACAACTACCGGAGAGTTTTTCCCCAGTTTTTGCAATAGTTTGGGATTATTTAGCAGATTAATAATCTTTTTTGCAAAGATGTCTGTATTGGCAGGTAAAATAAATCCATTTCTGTTACTCATGACCATTCCATTATATGCGCCATCTTGGTTAACGATGATGGGTAGACCGGATACGGCAGCCTCCAAAACACACATGCCTTGGGTTTCAGAATCTGAAGTAAATACGAACAAATCTGAATCTTTATACACACTGGGTATTTGCATAGGACTTACTCTGCCGGGGAGGTGAACCCTTTCTTGCAGTCCGCGCTTTTTGGCTAAGTCAATTAATTTTTCCGTTTCCCCCCAGTCTGGTCCGACTATAACCAGGTGTGCTTTCAAGTTTACTTTGGCAACTTTTTCAAAAACCTTTACTAAAAATTCAAAATTTTTCTCTTTTCCCACTCTGCCTACAGATAAAATGATAGGAGAGAGGTGAGGGATATGACAACTCTTCCTTAACATACCTTTTTTAGGCTGATTAAATTTGGAAAAATCCACAAAATTAGGAATAATTTTTACCTCTTTAGTCACTCCGGCTTCTATTAATCGGTCCGCCATTTTTTTAGAAGGAGCAATGACACCATCGCATAAATTTCCAATTTTTTTCAAAAAAAGTTCATTTATCAGTTCTGGTTTAATAATTTTGCCCTTTAGCAAATAATGGGCGTAACTTTCTACCTGAATATGGAAAGTTTGGATAAAAGGTATTTTTTTTGCTTTCGCCACTGTTAATCCTAATAATGGGAAGGGTCCATTGCCATGAGCATGCACCAGATCAAAGTCAAACGACAGCATTTTCCAAAAACTCTTGTTGGGTATAGGTAGAGGCAATCTGACGCCGTCGGGCAGAGAAGGGAACAGTCTCATTGACGGGAGTCTATAAACATGTTTGTTTTTGTCTTTAAAGCCGCGGATTTTGGGGGTAAAGATATAGACTGTATTGTCCATTTCAGTCAGTTTATCGGCAAAATTGGCTACAGAGGTAGCAATCCCGGATGATTGTGGCAGAAAGCTATCAGTAAAAAAGGCAATCCGCATAATTTAGTGATTATATCTGATAAAATGAATTAATGCATAAAAAAATACCAAAAATATTACGGAGTATACTATTATTTTGGGGTATATACTTACTCTTTGAGGCAGCTATTTACCTTTTTGATATAAGATTAATTGATACTAGAGCTGTCTGGCAGTTTTCTGCTATTACTTACGCTCAGTACATAGATCGGATATTAGGATCAATTTTTCTCTTTTTATCAATTATTATTCTTGAAATACAGAAAGATTTGAAAAAGTATAAAAAGATAATTGTCTTAAGTAGTTTTTGGGCCTTCTTTCATGGTATGTTTCTGGTTTATCTGTCAGTTAGCCAAAATTACGTTAAAATCTATGAAAATATACCATCTTTATATGTTTGGTTTCCTTTGTACACACAATATGTCTCTTTAGAAGGCCTATTTTTGATTATTTATAGTATTTTAGTATATCTTTGGGTTAAAAAATGAATAGAAAGCCTTTTGTTTCTGTGGTGATACCGGCCTTTAATGAAGAAAAATACATAGAAAATTGCCTCTTTTCGCTGCTTAAATCGGAACAAAAAACAGATATAAATTATGAAGTTGTCTTAGTTGACAATAATTCTTCTGATCGGACCGTACAACTAGCAGAGAAATTCAAAAACGGCATGAATTTAAGGATTATACATGAAAAAAAGCAGGGCAGGGGAGCTGCCAGAGCCAGAGGCTTTGCAGACGCAAAAGGAAAGATGATTCTATCTGCTGATGCAGACACAATTTTTTATAGAGGTTGGATCGAAACTTTGGCTTCAGCCATAAAGGGGGATGTGATAGCAATAACTACCTCTTGCAGGGTCGCTGATTTGTCAAAGCTTAGCAACAAAATATTAAATTTCTGCCAGCCAGCGGCAATGATTTTGTATAGAATACTTATCGGACACTACTGGTTGTCGGGTTTCAGCTTTGGAATTTTAAGGTCAGTTTATATCAAAAGCGGTGGTTTTAATCCCTCTTTACAATCTATGGAAGATGTAGATTTATCCTTTCGGGTAGCCAAGCTAGGTAAAATTAAGTTCATAAACAAACCAGTCACCTTTTCCGGCAGAAGGTTTAGAAAAGGCCTTTTGATTGGCCTATTTGAATATATTTATCTATTTATTAAAGCTCTTGTTTTGAAAAACAAAAATGTATATCAGGATAATCCAAGATAAATAAGAGATAGTATACCACAACGAAGTGCAACACCTCAGGTATAATCCAGAGTCCGGAAAGGAGTGTTGAGAATGAAATTGGGAGATCAAGATTTTTCATTCCCAAGGGATCAAGCATTGATTATCTGACACAAAAAGACCTGACACGTATTGAGAATATTATGAACAATACACCCAGAAAAATTCTTGGCTACTTGACGCATACCCCATAAGTGTTGCACTTCAAGTGCGAATGTAGGATTGCCAACTGGTTTAAAAGTGTGGTTTCATAGTTGTATGAGAGATTTCCTAACTGCCCATGAGATTGAGATTTTAAGAGAAGTTCATTATTCTGCTTTTGATAGAAAGCATGAGGTCTGAATTCTTCCTGACAAGTTTGGAGCAACAGCAGTTAATCCTGTATCTAAAGGCAACCACTTATCATACTGTTAAACAGGTTGCTGCCTTTGTTGAGGGAAAGTATGGTAAAAAGTATTCAGTGGAAGGAATGACCCATCTACTGCATAAATTAGGCTTTGTCTACAAGAAGACTAAAATCATTCCGTGTAAGCTTGATCCTAAGAAGCAAGAACAATTTAAGATTGAGTACCAAAAACTAAAAGACTCCTTAAACCCTGAGGATAAAATCATCTTTCTTCCGTAAGCCTTTTGCTCTCCTTCGGTAGGGTTTGATCCCACACTTTTTCATACATCGGCGTATCCTTTTGTTATTGAGCCCAAACTCTAAAGCTATACGTTTGTGACCATAACTGGGATGAATTCCAAGCACAATTAGTATTTGCTTTTTCATCTCCCCGTCTTGCTCATTTCTTTGTAGTACAAAAGTGTTTTACTTCTCATCCAGTTATATATTGTTTTGGTGGATATCCCGGTATCTGCTGCTGCCTGGGAAACAGTAATCCCTTCTTCTTTTATCCTCTTGAGGATTTGTTCTTTAACCTCTTTTGCTATAAATTTTACTGTACCCATAAACTTTTCACCTCCTCACTTTTTAACTTTTTACTAATTTTATCGTAATCGTTAGTGAGAATAAAGGTTTGGTGAGCTCCTTAATGAAGTGTATTACAGAGGAGAGGAAATTATTGTAAAAAGAAAGGGTAAACCTATGGTAAAAATCTCTAACGTCAATTAAACTTCCTTCTGCTGCTTCTGTTAGTGCATAGGGGCTTTTCCTAAGCCGTTTGAAACAGCAACTACTGTTGGTAAGACCTCAGGAACCCTAGCACATGCAGTCAGCGCTAAAGCTGCACCAACTGAAGGACATGCCCTTGAAAATCCTCTACTATAGTACCCCCAAATAGATTTTA
>MFCX01000002.1:0-15795 GCA_001777055.1 Candidatus Daviesbacteria bacterium RIFCSPHIGHO2_02_FULL_39_12
AGTAACTGTAGCTATTTTACTTTTTTCATCTAACTTAACTTGAATGTCCTTGGCAGGAGACAAAGCTGCAACAATAAATCTTGCCGGATCTTCAGAATAATTAATAATATCTATTTTTTCCTCTCCCAGTTCGCTCATCACAGCTTGAACCCTGACTCCCTTTTGACCTACCAAGCTACCTACCGGATCCACCCCTTCTTGAGTAGAAATGGCAGCAATTTTAGTTCTGGAACCTGCTTCCCTGGCAATCACTCTAATCTCTACAGAACCCGATTGAATTTCCGGCACTTCTAAAGCAAATAAAGCCTTAACTAAAGCAGGCTCTGAGCGGGAGACCACCACTTCTGAACCTCTGCCGCCTTCTCTAATTTCTTTTACCAAAAACTTTAGCCTCAAATTTGTATGATAGATTTCAGTGCGGACCTGTTCGGAGGGAAGCAATACTCCTTCTGCTCTGCCTAAATCCACAAAAAAAGTATTCCCTTCTTGCCTTTGAATATTGCCGGAAATAACTGTGCCTACTTTGCTCTCGTACTCAGACAAAATTGCTCCTCTTTCTGCCTCATTTAGCTTTTGCATAATCACCTGTTTGGCAATTGAGGCTGCAATCCGGGCAAAACCCGGAGGAGTGATATTTTTTTCACCATCTAAAATCGAAATTTCGCCGGTTACCGGATCTACTTTAGAAGTAAATTCCTCAAAATTCTCAGGGACAGCTTCATTTCTTAGGGTGAGATCCTTCTTGTAGGCAGCTAGGGCTGCTTGACGGATGGCATCTAAAACCACTTCTGTATCTACCCCTTTTTCAGAGGCTATTTGATTTAATGCTGCTGCAAATTCTGTTCGTGCTTGTGCCATATTTTTTAAAAAAGGTGGGCTAGCCCACCTTCCCAAGTATACATTGGAATGTTAACCAGGGACATTTTACTGCTTTAAAAATTTGAAGTCAAGCTGAAATTAAAACCAGCTTTTTTTCTTGGAGTTACCTAAATTATATAATTCCTCATATAGTTGTCTTTCTTGCTTTGAAGGGTTTTTGGGGACTTCTAGATTAACCCTGACGAAGTGATCGCCATGACCTGTAAAACCTAATCTAGGCGCACCTTTGTCTTTTAATCTAACCAGCGACCCCGGCTGGGTACCCGGAGGGACTTTGACTTGAACTTTTCCCTGCACTGTATTTACTTCAAATACATCCCCTAATACCAGCTGGGGGATGGAAATTGTAATTTCTGAGAAAATATCTGCCCCTTCTCTTAAAAATTCTGGATGACGATTAACCTGAAAGACGATATCCAAATCCCCAAACCTTATTTTGGTTCCATTATCTACTCCCGCAGGAACTTTAATTTTCATTCTTTTTCTTTCAATTCTGCCTTGGTTTTTTCTGCTCTCAATCTCAATTTCTTTAGTTACTCCCTTGATCGCTTCATCAAAAGATATGCTCATTTGATAAGTTGGCCTTCTTTTGAAAGCTTGACCAAAGGGTGAACCTGCACCCCCAAAAATTTGTTCAAATAAATCAAAGGGGTCTTCAAACCCGCCAAAATCAAACTCTACATTAGGATTTCCTCCACCTGAAGACCAGGAATAAGTTTTAAAACCTCCACCAAATGGATTGCCCCCAGCGCCAAAAGGGGAACCACCTCCAAAACCGGCGGCTCCACGATCAAAAGCGGCGTGACCAAATTGATCATAGGCTTGCTTTTTTTGCGGGTCAGATAAGGCTTGATAGGCTTCACCTATTTCCTTAAACCTTTCAGCTGCTCCGGAGCTTTTATCTATATCCGGATGATGTTTTCTGGCCAAACGGCGGTAAGCAGACTTAATATCTGCATCGGTTGCTGATTTATTTATTCCTAATATTTCGTAGTAATCCCTTTTTGCCATAAGCGTATTTTACCTCATCTAAACTAAAAAAGCCTCGGTTGCCCCGAGGCAAAAAATCTTTAATCTTTAATCTTGAATCTTTAATCTTTTTTATTTTCTTCTACTACTTCACCTTCCACTGCTTCCTCCTTCGCTGAAGCTTCGGAGGACGAGTCCTCAGTTTTTGACTCTTCATCTGGAGTTGCTTGTCTTTCCGTAGCTCCACCAGGAGCGGAGGAGGAATACATGGCCTGGCCTATTTTTTGAGCAGCCTCTGCCAAACTATCTGCTTTGGACTTAATATCTTCAGTCGACCCGCTCTTTAAAGCCTCCTTTAACTCATTGGCCTTTTGTTCAACATCAGTTCTAACCTCAGCTGAAACTTTATCCCCTGCATCTTTTAGGGTTCTCTCAGTTGAATAGACTAAACTATCCGCTGTATTTCTGACTTCAATTTCTTCCTTTTTCTTTTTATCTTCTTCTGCATGAGCTTCTGCTTCTTTGGTCATCCTCTCCACTTCTTCTTTATTTAAACCAGTGGAACCGGTAATAGTGATATTTTGCTTTTTGCCGGTGGCTTTATCATGCGCTGTTACATTTAAGATTCCATTGGCGTCAATATCAAAAGTCACCTCAATTTGCGGCACGCCCCTTGAGGCCGGAGGAATTCCGTCTAACACAAATTTGCCCAATGATTTATTATCAGCAGCCATCTCTCTTTCACCTTGCAAAACATTAATTTCTACTGCCGGCTGATTATCTGCAGCTGTTGAGAAAACTTCGGATTTAGAAGTAGGAATAGTGCTGTTTCTGGGGATTAAAGGAGTCCTGACTCCTCCCAAAGTTTCTATACCCAAAGTCAAAGGTGTAACATCCAAAAGTAATACATCTTTAACCTCTCCTCCTAAAACTCCACCTTGAATGGCGGCTCCAACGGCCACCACTTCATCAGGATTAATTCCCTTGTGAGGTTCTTTGCCAAAATATTCCTGCACTGCTTTTTGTACAGATGGCATTCTGGTCATTCCTCCTACTAAAACTACTTCGTCAACATTTTTGGCTTCAATCCCTGCCTTGCCGGCAGGCAGGTTGGCATCTTTGATACAAGATTTAACCGCATCAAAAGATTTATCAATCAATGGCTTAACCATTGCCTCCAGCTTGGCCCGGGATAACTTCATCTCTAAATGCTTGGGACCGGATGAATCCGCTGTAACAAAGGGGATGGAAACTTCTGCTTCTTGTGTAGAAGAAAGTTCAATCTTGGCTTTTTCTGCAGCATCTCGGAGTCTTTGTAAAGCTTGTCTGTCAGATTTTAGGTCAATCCCGTTTTCTTTCTTAAATTCTTCTGCAAAATAATCTAAAATTACTTGGTCAAAATCATCACCACCCAAGTGAGTGTCGCCATTGGTACTTTTAACCTCAAATACTCCTTCTCCAAGTTCCAAAACGGAAATATCAAAAGTGCCGCCGCCCAAATCATAAACAGCAATGGTATGGGCATGGGCTTTATCCAACCCATATGCCAAAGCGGCAGCTGTTGGTTCATTGATAATTCTTTGTACATTAAGGCCGGCTATTTCTCCGGCTTGCTTGGTGGCTTGTCTTTGGGCATCGTCAAAATAAGCAGGCACAGTAATCACTGCCTGAGTTACTTTTTCACCAAGATAACTTTCTGCATCTGATTTAATTTTTTGCAAAATCTGGGCGGAAATTTCCTGGGGAGTATATTCATGGCCTTCTACCTCCACCACAGCCATACCTTCGCGGCCTTCTTTAATAGTATAGGGAAGCCATTTAATATCGCGCTGGACTTCCGGGTCTTTAAACTTTCTACCCATCAGTCTTTTTATAGAAAAAATAGTTTCTTTAGGATTTACAACAGCTTGTCTTTTAGCTACCCTACCCACAATATTTTTAACAGGATTAACCACAGAGGGGATAATATTTTCCCCTTCAGCAGAATGGATGACTTTGGGTTTACCACCCTCCATCACGGCCACTGCGCTATTTGTTGTACCTAAATCTATTCCAATTATTTTTGCCATATTATTCTTTCTGTCATTCTGATTGGGTTTCTCCACCGGGCAAATTTTCCGTTTCCTCCATTGCAGGAGGATTTTTCCTACCTACTACCACATGGGCCGGCCTTAACACTTTTCCATTTAACCTATATCCACGTCTTACTACCCTTAAAATTATATTATCATCACCTTCCTGTATGTCAACTGCCTCATGTAAGCCAGGATCAAATTGACCATCTGTGGCAATCTCACTCAATCCTTCAGACTGCAAAACACCTTTAAATTCTTTAACAGCCAGCTCCACTCCCTGAAACCAGCCCTTCGACTCGTTTTGCTCGCTCAGGGTAGGTCGACCATGGTCGACCACCTGCTCCAAATGATCCAAAACCGGCAGCAGCTTAACCAGTAGTTCACCTGTGCCCCACTTAGTTAGTTCTGACCTGCCTTCAGCCACTCTTTTCTCCAAATTATGATAATCAGCCACAGCTCTCTTCAACTGATTCTCGAGATCAGATATCCGTTGTTCTAATTCTTGTACTTTATCTGTTTTTTTAGCCATACTTACACCCTCCCTACTTGCTGTATCAAGTCTCTCACATATTTAACATAAGGCAACACTAAAGAAAAATTCATCCTGGCAGGGCCTATTACCCCAACTATCCCGTCTTTGGCAGGGTCTAATTCAAACTTAGTAAAAACAAATCCTATCGGACGTAAGTTCTCAAACTCCAAATCTTCACCAAATAATATATGAACCGGATCAGAACCATGCGCCCTGCCAATCAAATCCTGTAATCTCGGAAACTCATCAAATAAACTCAATACGAACCTGGCTACATCAATATCATAAAATTCAGGCCAGTCCAAAATATTGGCTGCACCGGCATAGAAAACTTGTCCATCGTTATCTACTGCCAAACCCAACATGTCACATTGTTTAGCCAAAGCTTTAACTGCCTCTTTAAGTACTCTTTCCTGTCTATGGCGTTCCTGCCAAAGTTGCTCTTTAATGGAAACTTCAGCTGTGACAGGCAGCTGTTTTTCCTGCATTAACTCCGCCACATATAGTTTAAAACCCATGGAAGTCGGTACTCTACCGGCAGAAGTATGGGGCTGGCGTAAAAACCCGGCATCTGTTAACTTCCCCATTTCAATCCTGATAGTAGCAGGGGAGACTCCTAAATCATACTTTCTCTCAATAACCTCAGAGCCAACCGGCTCTGCCGACTCAATATATTCTTCAATAATCGCTTTCAAAAGCGCCTTCTGTCTGTCAGTCAAATCAGTCATAGGAAAAACTAGCACTAATTTACCATGACTGCTAACTATTTGTCAAGAGTGAAACTTTTCTATTGAATTTGTAGTATCATTCCTTATATGAAGGTGTTGCTTTTTGGTAAAAATGCCAGTAGTTTAGAGGGTCTAGTTAAATCTTCAGGGCTTGAGGTAGTTGATCATAATCCTGATCTAATCTTCAGTTTCGGCGGCGATGGCACTCTTTTGTCTGCTGAAAAAGAATATCCAGGGATTCCTAAGCTACCTATGAGGAATAGCCAGATTTGTAAAAAGTGTTTGGAGCATGAAGATCAAACTGTGTTGAAAAATTTAGTTGAGGGCAAACTACATCTTAAAGAGTACAAAAAACTCCAGACAACTGTTTTATACAAAACTATTTTTGCCTTAAATGATTTTGTCATCCGCAACATCGAACCAATCCATGCCATTAGATTCACAATATCAGAAATCAAGCTGTATATAGGAGACGGTGTTGCAATAGCCACTCCCTTTGGTTCTACTGGTTATTTTAAAAGTATTACCAAAAAAACATTTGACAAAGGTTTTGGATTAGCCTTCAATAACACAACCGAGCAAGCAAATCCTCTCTATCTAGAAGAAAATGATCAAATAGCATTTATGCTGGTTAGAGGACAAGCCACGCTTTCTTTTGATAATAGTCCAGATATTTTTACCATTGATGAAGGATCAGCATTAAATTTTAAATTGTCTAACCAAACAGCCAAAATTTATGAAGCCCAAAGTCTGAGATGCCCCAACTGCCAAGTCACAAGAGGCTAAATCACTGGTGATTCTAAAAAGTTTAATTCCATTTTGGAGGTATTAAACTCTACTTTTATCCCGACCGGCATAGGAATATTAACTGTAAAATGGCCAAAATCCAAATTCGCCATAATGGGAAATTTATAATCTTTTAATATGTCTAAAACTAATTCCTGTAAACTGGGTTCGACTATTTCTTTTTCCCTGGCAGGTTTAATATAAGTTATTTTTCCTATAAGTAAACCGGAAATTCTATCGAAAACTCCCAAGTATTTTAGCTGGGTCAAGAATCCGGCTATATTATATAAAGATTCTCCCACTTCCTCCAGATATAATATAGCTCCCTCGAAACTTTCTTTTGGCGGAAAATATTTGGTCCCGGCCAATTGACACATTAAATGTAAATTCCCACCAATTAAATTTCCCTTTGCTTTTCCATGTCGCCACTGCTCCCAGTCAGTTAAAGGATTAATTTTACCCGGAGCTTCGGTTTTAGTTAAAAAATCCAGGAAAAATTGCTTGTCTGCCTCCAGCAAGCTTCCTTCTTCAGATTCCCTTGCTCCAAAACCAAAGGTGACATCATCCATATGAAAACCTACTTGTCCAATTTTTGTAAAAAGGGCCAAATGAAAATTAGTTACATCAGACATACCGATGAAGGGTTTAGGGTTATTAATTATTAATTCATAGTCTAAATACTCAAGCACAGAGATTGCGGAATAACCACCTGTTTGAGCCATAATAGCCTTAATGTCTTTATCAGCAAACATGGAGTTTATATCTTCTGCTGCTTCCTTGGGAGCTGCCGCCATCCACCATTTAACCTTGTTTATTGTTTTTCCTTCCTTGATCTTAAATCCTAAATCGTAAATCACTCCTTTCCCTTTTTCGTAATTTTCTTTAAAAGATGGGAGCACTGGTAAAGAGGATGCCACAATTCCAATAGCATCACCGGCAGATAATTTAGCTGGTTTTACAATTTTCATGGACTCATTATACAAAATCTCGCCACATTCTTTTTGTGAACGTGACGAGATTGCAAAACTCTAATCCTAAAATCTTTAGGTAATGATTACTTTTTACCTACCATTTTCCACTCAGTGGCTGCGATATAGACGGCTGATACCCCAACCAACGTATAAACTAAACCGGCAAGGCCAAGCCCCCCAAGCAATGAATCCACAAGATTGTAGTTTAAGAGTCCAACCAAACCCCAATTCAAACCACCGACCAGCAAAAGAACGAAGGCCACCTGATTAAGCATTTTCATTTAAACCACCTCCTCTCCCAGTAGGTTACTACTTTAAGTGTAAGCATAGTTTAAGAATTTAATCAAGATAGCAGGACTTACGCAAAATCAGCTTACTTTAGCCTTGCAAGGTGAGACCTTGCGTGCGTAACATTGAAATATTTATTCATAACCTATGATTTTAAAATACTCAAAAAGGCTTCCTGCGGTATTTCTACATTTCCGATCATTTTCATTTTCTTTTTGCCTTTCTTTTGTTTTTCCAGTAATTTATCTTTCCTGGTTCTGTCTCCTCCGTAAAGTTTTGCAGTCACGTCTTTTCTGAACGGAGGAATTGTTTCTCTGGCAATAATTTGCCCGCCAATAACGGCCTGTAAGGCAATAGCGAAATTTTGCCGCGGCAATACTTCTTTTAATTTTTCCACCATCCTCCTACCTAAACTTTCTGCTTTCGGCCTGTATACAATTTGAGACAAAGCATCCACTTTCTCTCCCCCTACCAGTATATCTAACTTAACTGCATTAACTTCCCTAAATTCCAAAAACTGCCAGTCTAAAGAGGCAAAACCCGAGGAAATGGATTTCAGCTTATCATAAAAGTCGGTCACCATTTCTGATAAGGGCATTTCATAGGTTAGCTCTGCCTGTGTTCCAAAATGCTGCATATTAGAAAACTTTCCCCTTTTATCTTGTAATAAATCCATCACCGGACCCAAAAAAGTTTGCGGCACGAAGATGTCCAATCTTACCCAAGGTTCTTTAACTTCTTGAGCTTGCAAATCAAAATCTGCCGGATTATCTAAAATCTTTCCATCAACTATATACTCTACAGAAGGAATCGTTGCTATCAGATCCGCTCCATATTCAGAAGATAATCTTGCTTGTACTACCTCTGTATGAAGCAATCCTAAAAACCCACATCTAAACCCAGAACCTAAAGCTTGAGAATGTTCCGGTTGATAAGAAAAGGCTGGGTCGTTTAATTTGAATTTAGATAGAATATCTCTCATTTGAGAATACTCACTATTATCAATCGGGAAAAGACCAACAAACACCATGGGTTTTACTTCTCTGTAACCGGGCAGTGGTTCTAACTTTACACCTCTGAGGTGTAGCTTCATTTCTTCCACCTCGGAGGCGGATATTATCGTATCACCCACCCTGACCAGATCAGGTTCTTTAATGCCTGTGGCTATATAACCAATTTCCCCCGTCTTTAGCTGATCCGAGGGGGTCAGCTGCGGGGTAAAATAACCTTTTTCCAAAACCTGACCCTCTGCTCCTGTTGCCAAAAATCTAATGCCGGCGCCGACCTTTGGCACTTCACCCTCAGCCACCCTGACACCAGCCACCACACCCTTATAAGAATCAAAAAAAGAGTCAAAGATTAGGGCTTTTAGTACGTTTGGGGAGGTTGGGGTATACAAATCTTCCTTTGGAGCCGGAATTCTGTTAACAATTTCTTCCAATAATTTGTCTACCCCCTGGCCGGTTTTACCTGAGACCGGCAGAATCTCATCTTCATTGAAACCGAATGTTTCTGTCAGTTGTTTTTTTACTCCCTCGATATCAGCATTGGGCAAATCAATTTTATTAATCACCGGAATCAAGGTTAAATTTTGTTCCAAAGCTGCCAGTCCATGAGCCAAAGTCTGAGCTTGGATACCTTGAGTTGCATCCACCAAAAGCACTGCTCCCTCTACAGCAGCTAAAGCTCGTGATACCTCGTATGAAAAATCTACATGGCCGGGAGTGTCAATTAAGTTTAAAGTGTAAAGTTCAAAATTAAAAGTATAGGATAAACGGACCGGCGCAAGTTTGATGGTAATGCCGCGTTCGCGCTCTAAAGCAAGAGAATCCAACAGCTGCGGTTGTAATTTATCTTTGGGCACAGTGCCTGTAATCTCCAGTAACCTGTCGGCTAAAGTAGATTTACCGTGATCAATGTGGGCTATAATGGAAAAGTTTCTAATATTTGACATGCAGTTATTTTATCAAATATCAAACTGTCCCTGACCCGGAGTAATAATTTCAGAAGATTTAAGTTTGTCTTGAAATTTGGCAGCTTTTTTAATTAACTGAGCATAAGTTTGCAACTCTCTTACTTGCAAAGACCAAACTACAATTACATAAACACTGAGGGCAAAAACCGAAGATATTCCGGTTAACAATAACAGATTAACAGTCCTGGTGGTATCAAAAATCACTGCATCCAACAATTTAATGGGAATATACAAAGCTACGCCCATGATAACTGTAGCCATCAGCATTTTTAAAAACGGAACCAACACTTGATTTAAGTCAAACTTGCCAACTTTTAAATGCAGGGAATAAAAAAGCAAGGCGGCAGAAACTAAAGCAGCGACCGAGTTAGCCAAACCTATACTCCAAACCGGCAGCTTTAAAAAGGAAATAAAAGAAACACTTAATATAATGTTTAAAGCTACCACAAAAAGCGAGACAAAAACCGGAGTCTTGGTATCTTTCAAAGCATAAAAACCCCGAACAAAAAGCAAGGAAATTGATTGCGCTGCCAGCCCCACAGCCAGGAAAGCTAATGTGGCTCCGGTTAAAACTGTGGCTTTCCAATCAAACTGGCCGGCCCCAAAAATTAATCTCACCACGGGAATTCTGATCACAATCAAGATGGCCGTGGCGGGCAGAGCCAGGAAAAGAATCTGATGCATAGTAGTCAGAAGCGTAATCTTAAATTCTTCTATTTTTCCTCTGGCTCTTTCTGCAGAAAGCACCGGTAAGGCAGCCTGAGCCAAGGTGGCGCCAAAAAGACCAATCGGCACCACCTGCAAGTGTTGGGCAAAAGTCAGATAAGTTACCGATCCTACGGCAGACAAAGAAGCCAACGCCATTCCCACTGTCTCGTTGATCTGCTCCGCTGCCAAACCTAAACTCCTCACGCTCATCAGCCTGATAATTTCTTTGACCCCGGGATGCAATAATTTAACAGGAAATTTAAACCTAAAACCCATGGAAAAAACCAATGGCAACTGAATTAATGTATGCAGAACGGCTCCTATTAAAACTCCTACAGCGGCACCGGTAATACCAAGCGTTTTAGAGAAAAAGAGGATCCCCAAAATTATTCCCAGATTATAAAAAACAGAGGCAAAAGCAGGAATAATAAATCTTTGGAAAGACTGCAAAATGCCAATGAAAAAAGAACCTACGGCCAAAATAACTTCTCCCAGCAAGATAATCCTAGTTAGGCTTGCTACTTCTGCTTGTCTGACAGGAGTAAATCCGGGAACTATCAAAAAAGAGGTCAGAGGAAAAGCAAAAATATAGATAAACACTGCTGCCAAAATGAAAATCAACAAGGCAACATTTAACACCGAACGGGCCATCTCAAAAGCTTCCTGCCTGCCTTTATCCTCAAATATTTCCGTAAAAACAGGAATAAAAGCTACTGATAAAGCGCCCAGTATCAGGAGTTGAAAAAACAAATCAGGCAAACGAAAAGCTGCAAAGAATATTTCGGTCTGATCAGGAGAAAAGAGATGAGCCAGCAAACGGTCCCTGACCAGACCTAAAATCTTGGACAAAATAACAGTGGCCATGATAATAAAAGCTCCGGATAAAATTGAGGATTGCCTTGAATACAAAAGAGAAAGAATATTTTTAACCATGTAGTGTTATTTTATATCACAATCTTGCAGCAAGATACTCCCTGTGTTAATATTCCACTCATGCCTATCATTAAGTCAGCAATTAAAAAGGTTCGAAAAGATAAAACCAGAACAGCCCGCAATAAAAAACGAGAAGTTGCTTTAAAGGCGCTTATCAAAAAAGCACGAACCACTAAAGCTACAAAAGACTTACAAGCAGCTTATTCTGCTTTAGACAAAGCAGCAAAGGTCAAACTAATCCACCCCAATAAAGCTGCAAGACTAAAATCACGTCTATCAAAAAACTTATCAACTTAACCCCTACGTTCACGAAGCGAAGGGAAGCTTTGCTTATACCCCTAATCCCTAATCCCTAGTATAATGTGCTTATGCCCAATAAACTGAGTCCCAGGTTAATTATTCATCTTGATTTATTGAAACCGCAAAGCAACCCGGAAAAAGTTTTCACCAGACTCATCCGCTGGTTGTTATCCACCGGGCGTTTCATATTTATTCTTGTGGAAGCTTTGGTGCTCTCAGCTTTTATTGCCAGATTTAAATTAGACGCAGATATGGCTGCCCAAAAGGAGACTATTGAACAACAAATTCCCTATATTGAAAGCCTTAAACCGTTTGAAATCTTAATCAGACAAACCCAGTTCAAACTTTCCACTATCTCTTCTTTCCGGACAAACTATGCTGATTATGCGCAGATTCTACAAAAAATTGCTGCCCAAACTCCGGTTAGTGTCAAAATCCTCAATCTAAATTTGGACAAAAACGTCTCCAAAATAAATATAGAAATGACCGCCCAATCCCAAAATCATTTCGATGCTGCAAATTTTGCCCAAGGGTTAAAACAGGACTCTAATTTTTCCGATGTTAATATCGTAAGTGTCACCCTGGAAAAGGACATGTTAAATTTTTCTATTAAAGCGCAGGCGAATTTATCCTCAGAGGAGAAAAACTTATGAGACTTGGGTCGCAAATTTATACCAGATATTTTACTTATATAAAACCTTTCGGCAAATTGCCCATTGTGAAAACATACGGCGCCGCCATATTTACTCTTTTTACCATGACTGTTTTTATAATTTTCGCAGTCAAGCCGACTGTGGAAACCATCCTGGTTTTACAAAAGAAACTTGCAGATTCAAAACAGGTTTTAGAGAAAGTCAACAAAAAGGCCAACGATTTATCTTTAGGAAAACAGAAATTAGAGAACTTAAATGCTGATGTAAAATCTGAAATAGCATCAGCTATTCCTGATACTGTTCAGTTAAAATCCGTCATCAGGAATTTAGAACAAATGGCAAAAAATCGTGACGCTTCTATTTCCGCTTTACAATTTCAACCGCTCAATTTGGAAACAAAAGCGGAAGAAAAAACAGGCACAATTGCGGAAATTACTTTTAACTTTAATGTCGAAGGCGACTATAAAAATTTAGTTTTATTATTGCAGGAATTAAAGACAAGTGATAGGTTAATCTCCATTGATCATTTATCGTTATCAAAAGTAAACGAAGGGAACAAATTAATTATGGCCATTACAGGAAAGGCATACTTTTTAAAATGACAAAAAAAGAATGGCTGGCGGCGGCGATTTTAACTTTTATTACCTTTTTAGCCTGGGTAGTATTTGATATATTACACACCAGATCCCAAGTGGAGATTTCTGCTAAGGTGCAGCAAATTATCGAACCAATTAACCCTGAGTTTGATATCTCGGGGCTCAAGTCAACTCCATGAAAATTTTTAAATTCAGAATACCCACTATATTAGGGATTGGCATGATTCTATTCGGTATAATCGCCGGAGTACTTTTGGTACTGAAGGAACAAGGATTTATCTCTCAAGCCTCGCCGGATATCAAGGCGCAAAATATCACCATTACAAATATTACGGATAACTCTGTAACCATCTCCTGGCACACACAAACTCCGGTTGCTTCATTTTTAACCTATGGGCAGACAAACCCTAATGAACAAGCTGTTTTAGATGAGCGGGATACTAAATTACCGTCCGCTCATTCGGTTCACTATGTCACTGTAAAAAATCTTCTGCCCAAAACAGAATATCTATACAAAATCATTTCAGGCAAAACTGCAACAGACATCCTCAAATTTACCACCGCTACCCCCGCCTCCAGCCAAATAAACTTTAGGCCGGTGATCGGCTCCAGTTTCGCCGGGGATCAACCTTTAGACGAAGGAATTGCTTATCTTTCTATGGCTGATGCCTCTTTACAGTCTGCCTTAATTAAAGTTTCCGGCAATTTTCTAATTACCCTATCTCAAATCAGGACGGCAGATTTTGCTGAAGTTTTTTTGCCAACTCAGGACACTACTGTCAAACTGACTATTGTATCTGCCAAAGGACAATCTAATATTTTATTTAAATTAGGTGATTTCGATAAGGAGCTGCCTGCTGTTAAATTAGGTGAGGATTTGGATTTTATCAGCAATCCTCCTGCCATCCCCTCTGCCACTCCTAGCGCTAGTCCTTCCTTACAAGATCTTAGTAGATATGATTTAAATAGTGACGGAAAAATAAATTCAGCAGACAATGCCATATTACTGCAAAATTTTGGCGGGAACCCTAAAAACAAGAAGGCGGATTTGAATGGGGATGGTAAAGTTAATCAAAAAGATGTAGATTTAATGAGCAGGGAAATCAGCAGGTTTAATTCTCTGTAAATTGATTAACCAGTAAGAATTCTGCCTGGGACTGCTCCAGCAAACCCTTTTTTAGTTTAAATTCTATTTCTATTAGACTTTTATATAATTTTGTAATCCGCTCTAAGTCAAAATTCTTCCTTTGTCTTTGCAGTTTATCTTTCACAAACTGCGGGGCATTCTTTGGAGTTGTTACCAAATTGCGGAGTAAATAATAAGACATAGTTAGAAGATAAAAAATATCGAATCCTGTTTTTTTTAGTTTTTCCATTTCCAAAAAAGCTCTATTGTCTTTATTTGCCAAAAGATCCAAAAAGGGGAAACCCGTAATTTCTTTGCTTTCAGGAAAATAGAAAACCTGCGCCCCTATTTTTGTATACTCTAAAAGCTTAGCTTTTGGCAATTCATGATCAAACCACAACACAAGTGAAAAGTGAAAAGTGAAAAGTGAAAAGTGAAATATAAAATCTGCGGGAGGATTTTCTAAGATAACCAGTCTTTCCTGAGGAAAAAGCGAGGTAGATACTAAATTACCGGCTATATCTTCCAAGTCGGCTCCTTGCTCAAAAACTACTACATCATTTACATTAAATTTTTGTTTAATACTAATTAGTTGAGCTCTGGAACTACTTATTGCCGGTCCATGCAGCAGAAGAAGCTTCATTTTCGATTTCTCCTAAGAGTACTTTTTTAACATATCCGGCGATAATAGAAAAGTCATCATCTTGAGAAACCAATACATAAGCTCCCCCATAATCTGAGGCAGGAGGATGTAAAAGTAAAGACCGTCTCTTATCCGGTAAGCCAAGTTTAGGCGAATCATCTAAGACAAAGCTTCGTGTTTGATCCAGTTCCTGAGACAATTTATATAATTCAAATCCGTCTCTTGGTTGAATATCTGTGTCGATGCTTTGACCGAAAGTTTTAATTAACTGCGAAATTTTGGCAATATTAAATAGCGACTCAGGTGAAAGTATTTTTTTCCTGATTGCCTGCAAGACTTTTTCCTGTCTTTTGGATCTTGAGAAATCAGAACCTTGTCCATTGGTGCCGTGTCTCGATCTGACAAATTTTAAAGCCAATCCTCCGTCCATATGCTGCAAACCTTGTTTAAAACTTAAACGTTCATACCTGCAGCTAAAATATTTTGCTCCTTTATCTTCCTGGGCAGAATCTGTAGCGACCTTTAGATCAGGTGAGATAAAAACTTTTCTCTTTCCCGGCTCAATATTTAACAGTTTCGCTTCCTCCTCTGAAAAATCTACCTCTTTTTCTTCATATCCACAAAGATCTCTTTCTTTGCCGGCAATCGGGAAATTGTAATCATCAAAAGCATTGTCCACCACAACATCAATACCCCCCAATTGATCCACAGCCTGAATAAATCCTCTAAAATCTACTCTCGCCCCGTAATGAATCGGCAATCCTAAGATATTACCCATAACTATTTTAGCCAGTCCTAAGCCATTTTTTTGCGAAAGTCCCATCTGATAAACAGCATTGGCTTTACTTCTTAATTCAGGCAGCCATAAATCCCTGGGGATAGAAATAAAATAGAGCCGGTTCGTTTTAAGATTATAGGAGGCAACCATGATGGTATCGGTTAAATTTGCTCCGTCATGAGTTGCGCCGGCAGTTCCTAAAAACAGAATATTAACTTTATTATCGGTTGATTTAACAGGATAACCCAACAAATTAAAGCTCCCTACCGAACCGGAGGAGAAAAAGACCATAAACAGGTTTGTCGCTAGCGCAATAAACAGAACCACCAGGGCTATCATAAAACCGGAAATTACCACAAAAGGAGGATTTTGTCGCTTAGCGGGAAATCTAATTTGTCTCACCGGCACACTCCTTAACGATCTTAATAAACTCTGCCGCATCCAAAGAAGCATTACCGATTAACACTCCATTAATATTTTCCTGTTTAATAAAATTCTTAATATTTTGTGAATTTACGCTACCCCCGTATATTACTTCTAAAGCCTGATTATGTTTTTGTTTAATATCTTGCGCTACTTTGTCAGCATTCTCCGGAGTGTCGGGATCACCGGTACCTATGGCAAAAATCGGCTCATATGCTATCAGTTTGCACCCATCCGGAACCACGGCCTGTGAATCCTGTACACAAACTAAAGGAATGATATTATTTTCTATTGCCTGAGCAGCTTTTTTAGCAACCAATTCATCATTTTCTGCAAAATTTTTTCTTCTTTCCGAGTGACCCAAGATAGATAATTCTACCAACTGGCTTAATAAGACCGCCGGTTCTTCCCCGGTATAAGCCCCGACCCCAA
>MFCX01000002.1:15805-40346 GCA_001777055.1 Candidatus Daviesbacteria bacterium RIFCSPHIGHO2_02_FULL_39_12
ATCCTGCGATCCAACTGTTAAGGGGAAACTGCCAACAGAAATAGCCTTATTCACCTTAGACAATACAGAAAACATGGGACAGACAACTACTTTTAAGTTACCTGCCTTAGGGATTTGCGGTCCAACCTTAGAAACCCAATCCAAGGCCTCTGATATCGTCTTATTAGATTTCCAATTAGCTATAATCCAAATATTTTTCATAGCTGAGATTATGTAGCAGAGTACTCTTTCGTATTGCGGTCTGTTAAATCATCCTCACCAAACCAGCCGTACTTTTCCAAGTCTACCACGAAATCCCGTGATACTTCTATACCTTCATCCTCGAGTAAAGCCTTTTGTTCTTGTCTGATATGATCCCAACAGGTAGTTGAGATAAAACCATGCCGATTTATAACTCTATGCCAGGGGAGCTTAAACTTGTTTGAATTATAATGGAGAATTCCTCCTACCAACCTGGCACCTCTTTGAATATTGAAAATTTATTGAAAATTAAAAATTCTTATTGCTGTAGCAATTGCAGCAGATCGGCTTTAGAAGTAACGCCAATTTTTCTACCAACCTCTTTACCATCTTTTTCAATGATATATGTTGGAATACTCATCACTCCATACTTAGAAGCTATATCAGGACTTTCATCCACATTATATTTTTCAATTATAATTTTATCCTTCAGCTCTTTTTCCAACTCTTCAATTACAGGAGTCATAGTTTTACACGGACCACACCAAGGAGCCCAAAAATCTAGTAGTTTTACTGCCATAGGAAAAATATGATAACAAAATTAAATTCAGTTTGCCAGAGTCAATATGAACGCATTGAAGAGACACATGATCCTGAGATGATATTACTATTACTTAGACAGGAATGACCACAAAGCAGTATAAAAACTTCAAAAGACAGCTTATAATCGGGGAAATTAATTATGTTCCAAATAGGCAATATAGCCTACCAGCTTTTTGGAATCTGCTTTGCCTTGATAAATATTTTTAACACCAAAAGTTAAAAAGAGATCATCTTTGGCATAAGTGATAGCAATTCCTTCAGGACTAATGGAATTTAAAGTTTCTTTAAAACCTTGGGCCTTTAACTTCTCAAGATAATAATTAATAAATTCCTGCGGGAAAGCAATCATTTGGGCAGATTCCAGATAAATCCCCTCCTGTTCTATCTTTCTTTTACCCGAAGTAAATATTAATAATTTTTTCTGATTTGTTGTCCATGACAAGTTTGGATAAGGATCAGGCAAGCTATTAGAAGGATTGGGCAGAGCAGAAGAATTAGGGATATTAGGGGTGGTAAGGGAGATTGAGGATTCTAAAGATGTACCTTGAGGGATAACCTCTGATACTTCAATCACATTAACCTCTTTAGTTAGATTGCCTAATATTTTGACTTGTTGATTGGCCAAGCTACTTAGGGTTGTTGAGGTTATTGGGGGTTTTGATTTTAAAATCCATAAATTACTTTCTGTTTTTAAATAATATTTATTTAAAGCGGATTTTAGCATTACTCCCTCCACAGAAATTGCTCTATGGAAAACAGGAGAAGAATTTGGGAATAATTTTGAGAACGCTGTATTAAAACCCCAGTTATACCCTGAGCCCACCCCAAGACTGAAACTGGATAATGCTACAAATATACCTATTATTGGAATCTTAATAGTAATATTTTGATTTCTTTTAATGAAACTCTTAATCCACTCAAAAAACTTGCTAAATGGGTTATTGATTTTAGCCTCAAATATAGGGTCATCGTTATTTGGGGAATTAGGGATATTAGGAAGGTTTGGGGTCATTTTGATCGGAGGAGGCAGATTATCGTCCATAATCAAAGCTTGCGATAACTTCATTATCTAAAAGATAGTATACTATCTTTTAATAGACCAAAACAATGAACTTGCCCAACTTGTTTGCAAGCCAGCCTGAGGCTTTCGTTATTTCCTCTGTCAAATTTAAAAAAACCATTGACCAACAATTAGCTGATAAATTAACCGATTATTTACAATCCACATATAAACATTTATCCAAACTTGGCTTACATAAAATCATGATACAAATATCCGGAGAAATTAATTCTATAGTTACAGGGGTCTTACTCAAACAGACATTAAGAGAAAACACTGTGGCGATGATTTTTGATTTTGGAACTGCCCAAACCAACAAACTCATCGAAATATGCAATTATCTAGGTTTAGAGGCTTTTATTCTAAAGCGGGGTATGGCTTATCAAACTGAGGCGTCTGCGTATCGATTGCACACTTCATCAGGCCTTAAAAAGTTTTATCAACGCTTTATAAATTACCATCTGTTTATTCAAGCAGATAATATGAAAACTGCACTAGTTGATACCTTGGATAAAAGCGAAAGACTTGCAGATACCAGACCCGAAGGCTTTTATGGATGTATGATGCCTTTTTATTCACTTTACAAGTCGGAGCTTTATGATTTAGCCAGATTTCTAAATATTCCTCCCCAGTTTATAAATATTACCAATTACCAGGAATTGCCATATCCAGATATTACTTTATCTTGGGATAAATTGGATCCAATATTATTTCTGCTTACTGAAAAACAGCTTAAGCCCGAGGAAATCTCGGAACAGTTTAAGATTGATTTACCTTGGCTAAAAAGGCTAAAATCCCATATTGATAAGCATTCCCTAAAAACCACCGTTAGCCAGTTCATTATTTGAATTTTGTCAAAAATTAGTACCATTTATACCATAGACTAGCGTAAATAACGCTATTCCCGCTTGACAAATAGCCGAATTCATGCTATATTCCTTTCAGAGTGTATATTTCCCGTATTTTGACCACTCCCATCATAGAAAAACTTACCTTGTCTAAAAAAGGGGTTATCGTTTATGGCGCTAGACAAGTAGGAAAAACCACCCTAGCCAATGAAATTATTAAGAAATTTAATCTTAAAACCCTGGTTATTAATGGAGATCAAAGCCGTTTTATAGATATTATCACCAGCCGGGATTTAACCAAAATACAATCCCTGATATCAGGTTATGAAATGCTGTTTGTTGATGAAGCACAAAGAATACCCGAGATCGGTATCAGCTTAAAAATTATTCTGGACAATCTTCCTACCCTCAAGGTGTTGGTTACCGGTTCCTCCTCTTTAGATTTGGCCAGCAAAATAAGCGAACCCCTAACAGGCAGGGTTTGGAGCTATCATTTATACCCTGTTTCCTTTTCGGAATTATCCGCGTTTCAAAACAGGGCGGAACTAGATATTAATCTTGAAGAAAGATTAATATACGGTTCTTATCCGGAAATATTTTCCTACGAAAGCCTCTTTCAAAAACGGGAATACTTACAAACTATAAGCGACGCTTATCTTTACCGTGATTTAATTGAATTTGGAGATATTAAAAACTCTTCAAAAATTCGGGATCTTTTAAAACTACTAGCTTTTCAAATTGGCTCAGAAGTCTCTCTAACCGAACTCGGAACTTCGCTGAACATGAGTAAAGACACAGTTTCCCGCTATATTGATTTGCTGGAAAAATCATTTATTATCTTCCGTCTTTCTGGATTTAGCAGAAATCTTCGTAAGGAAGTCACTAAGATGGATAAGGTATATTTTTATGATTTGGGTATCAGAAACATTTTAATCGACGATTTAAAACCATTAAAAGACCGCAATGATTCAGGATTCTTGTGGGAGAATTTTCTTCTTCTTGAAAGAATAAAGTTTAACGCCGGTCAACAGAATTTAGTCTCCGGTTATTTTTGGCGGACCCATACCGGCGCCGAGCTTGATTATGTAGAGGAAAAAAATGGAACTCTTTTCGGTTTTGAGTTTAAATCTGGAAGTAAAATAGTAAAAGGTCCCGTTGGATGGTTAAAAGCCTATCCCGAATCCAAATTTCAATGTATCAACAAAAATAATTATCTGGATTTTATTTTAGGTTAGATAAAATTACTTTTCGAACTTCCTCCATCCCTTTGGAAACAGGTACAAGTCTGCGCCTGGCTATGCTAAAGATAGCGGAGCACTGTTAATAACCAATATTAAATTTATTTCCCTTGTTCTGACCTCGATTTGGTTTGTGCCGGGCACAAAGGTTGAAGGGATGGTGATATTGGCAACAAATCCGCCGGAACTGGTGCCGGGGCTAAAATTACTGCCGCTTAGAGTTACTCTGGTGCAGGGAGCGCCAGTAGTCTTTGCCGGATAAAAAACAAGGTGTTAAGATATGGACCATGTCTGCTCTTTTAGAAGATTTAAACCCCATCCAGCAACAAGCTGTCCGGGCAACTGAAGGGCCCGTACTAATTTTAGCCGGAGCAGGCTCCGGGAAAACCAGAGTCTTAACTTACCGGGTAGCATATCTCATTTCCGAGAAAAAGATTCCTCCGGAAAACATCTTACTATTGACGTTCACAAATAAAGCAGCTGGCGAGATGATGGAGCGGGTCAGAAAATTGCTTGCTCCAAAACCAGAAGTTTTGGGACATGAGCCGGTGATGGGAACATTCCATTCCTTTTGCGCCAAATTACTTCGCCACGAAGGCAAAGTTTTAGGTCTGCCCCCTGGTTTTGCAATCTACGACGGAGGGGATGCTTTGGATGCTGTCAAAGAAGCAATGGGTAATTTGCAAATTCCAATCCAAAAGACTTCACCTCATGCAGTCCGCTCAACCATTTCCGGAGCAAAAAATGAACTGATCTCTGCCACTGAATACCCGCAATATGCCCGTGGCTTTTTCCAGGAAACTGTGGCCAAAATTTATATTGAATACCAAAAAATCTTAGATAGAAATCACGCCCTGGATTTTGATGATTTACTTCTAAAAATGATCTGGCTTTTTCAGGCTAAACCGCCCATCCTAACCCGCTATCAAATCCAATTTCAATATATTCTGATTGATGAATACCAGGATACAAATCCTGCTCAATATTTAATTTCTAAATATCTGGCCAACCGCCATAAAAATATTTGTGTGGTTGGCGATGCTTCGCAGAGTGTGTATTCCTTCAGAGGAGCGGATTTTAGGAATATTGTTAATTTCCAAAAAGATTACCCAAATGCTAAAGTTTTCAATTTGGAGCAAAATTATCGTTCCACCCAAAATATCTTGGATGCAGCCCACTCTGTTATTTCCAAAAATAAATCTCACCCTATCTTAAAGCTTTGGACAGAAAAAATAGCAGGAGAAAAAATAGAAATCGTGGAAACTAGAAACGAGATAGAAGAGGCCTTGTTTATCTTATCTCAAATTGATAAATCCAAATTGTCTAATTACACCGTGCTTTACAGAACCAATGCTCAATCCCGTGCCCTGGAAGAACAATTCTTAAAATCTGGAATCCCTTATAAATTAGTTGGCGGGGTCAGCTTTTATCAAAGAAAGGAGATCAAAGATGTTATTTCCTATCTAAGGCTTATGCAAAACCCTAAGGATTCAGTTTCTTTAAAACGGGCAGAAAAAATTGGTAAAGGAAGATTAGTTAAAGTTTTAGAAACTTATGCAGAAATTCTGCCTAATTTGGAAAAGTATTCCACCTTAGAACTCCTTGATTTAATCTTACAACAAACAGGCTATTTAGCATATATTGATGACCAAACAGAGGTCGGAAAAACACGGGTAGAAAATGTCAAGGAACTGCGCTCAGTAGCCGAAGAGTTCCCTGATTTAACAGCCTTTTTAGAAAATGTTGCCCTGGTGGAAAATAATTATGTACCAAACGATAAACGAAAAGCCATGAACGATAAACAAGATAGTGTCACTTTAATGACCCTGCATTCTGCCAAAGGACTTGAGTTTCCTGTGGTCTTTATGGTAGGCATGGAGGAAGGCTTATTTCCTCATTCCCGGGCATTAATGGATGTAGGAGAGCTCGAGGAAGAAAGGCGGCTTTGTTATGTTGGCATTACCAGGGCTCAAGAAAAGCTTTATTTAACTTACACCAGACAAAGGTTATATTTTGGACAAAAAACTAATAACTTAGTCTCACGCTTTTTGGGAGATATTCCGGAGAGCTTGATTAGTAGTAATAATAACTTTCAAGAATGGAAAGATATTTAGGGATTACCTTAATTTTAACTCTAACTTTTTTTGCCAAAAATATATTACAGTCTCCGGCTGTACTTGGGAACACTTCCCCATCTTTGACTGAAACATTACCGGTTAACCAACCAATCACCACCCAATCCAGTTTTACTGAAAAGTTACAAGAAGAAACTGAAATCATCTTCAAAAAAGTAGTTTATGAGGATGATCCGGAAATAGAAGCCGGTGAAGAAAAAATTTTAGATGAGGGTGAAGACGGTAAAAAAACAAAAATAGTCAAGATTACAAACTCTAATGATGGTGAGGAGTATAGCCGGGAAATTGTTTCTGTAGAGACTACACCTGCAAAAAATAAAAAAATTCTTCGGGGCACAAAAATTATTTGGAAAAGTATACAAACCCAAGACGGAGAAATTAAGTATTGGAAAAAAATGAGAGTTTACGCCACTCACTATGATTCTCACTGCCTTGGCTGCAACGAATGGACCGCCATAGGTATGAGGGCCGGCAAAGGCGTAATTGCAGTTGACCCAAAAGTTATACCGCTGCGATCTAAGGTTTATATTACAGGATATGGCATGGCAGTAGCCGGAGATACCGGCGGCGCAATTAAGGGAAATATCATTGATTTAGGTTTTGATGACGCCAAAACAGCTGGCTGGAGTGCAAGATTTGTAGATATTTACCTACTCTAAAAATTTGAAGCTTTGTAAAATCTTTTCTCCCTCGTTTCCTATAATCCTAAGTAGATAAATCTTTTTATCTCCAGCTAAATACAGAAATTTAGGAGAACCGGGCTGATAAGAGACTACCCCGTATTTGGTAGTTTGCCCAGAGACAGTAGAGACGTTTTCCGGCCTGATATGTCCTTTATCCGGTTCGGCAAATACTCCCCAAATAAAAGGATAAAACCAATATTTCTCAAACCACTGCGGGCTGCTTAACTCCTGCGGATTATCAAAAACCCAAACAGAAAGAGGCGCCGAATCAAAGGAGCCGTCTTTACCTAAAACTGTCACCGCACCCAAAACCTGAGCCGGTTCATATATAACATAGCCTTTGAAATTTTTTCTAAAATTTCCATTACCTCTTTTGTTAAACTCTTCTTCTGAATCATCTTTAACTGTTAAATCTTTTGCATACTTAAATGAAAATCCCAAAGACTCATTTGAATAATTATTAAACTCGGAAACATCGGGGACAATCGGGGAATTAGGGAAATTAGGGGGAGGAGATTTAGAAAAAGAGGCTGTTAATCGGTAAACCCCGAAAGCTACAAGTATTAAAACTGCAATAATCAAAAAGAGACGGGCAAAACCTCTTTGCATAATCTAATCATAAATTAGTTATTGCAAAAATACAATTCGTTCTGTTATCATCGGCAAATGGCAGAAAAAGTTAAAAGCACAAAGTTAAAAGTGAAAAGTGAAAATAAAATTCCTGGCGGGCAATTAAATAATTTTTTAAATAACTTTCCAGATAAACTAATCGGTTTGAAATCCTCCAAAAAGTTTTATTTGGCGCTTTTGGCTATTAGTATTTTACTTTTAGTGATTTATAAAAAATCCTGGTTCGTGGCTGCTACAATCAATGGCCTGCCTATTACTAATTTTGAGCTGCAAATAAAATTACATCAGCAATCCAAAACTCAAATCTTAAATCAACTGATAAATGAAAAGATTGTTTTAAATGAAGCAGGCAAAATTGGAGCTGTTCCATCCCAATCGGAAATTGATCAAAAAATTGCCGAAGTTGAAAAAAATGTGGGAGGCAAGGATGTTTTGGATTCCCTGCTAACTCAGCAAGGTCAAACCAGGATCACTTTAAGAGATCAAATCAGAGTTCAGTTGGCTATTACTAAGCTCTATGATAAAGATGCTACCGTATCCGCAGAAGAAGTTTCCAAATTTATAGAAGAGAATAAGCAGGTCCTGCGGGCTACAGATTCTGCTTCCCAACAGAAAGAAGCGCTTGATACTCTAAAGCAACAAAAACTGTCACAAATTTTTTCCCAGAAATTCCAGGAGCTTCGCCAAAAAGCCAACATCCAAATATTTTAGTATAATGGTCGGATGGATCTTCGACCAATTTCAGACAACCAAAAAGCTCAATACAACAACTTAGTTACCCATGTGATACAGTCCTGGGAATGGGGGGAATTCAGGAAAAAAATGGGACTTACTGTTCTAAGATATGGCATATATAGAAATGGAAAATTATCTGCAGCTTTCCAGTTAACATTACACAAAATCCCTTTGACTAAAAAATGTGTCGGATATTTGCCCAAAGGTCCTTACCCGGACAAAGATTTAGCAGATGCTTTAACAAAAATCGCCAAGGAACAGAATTGCGCTTTTATAAAGGTGGAACCTAATGTCATTGCGAGGAATGAAATGACGAAACCCGCTTCGCCCGTCTTTGACGAGGCTACGCGAAGCGAGCGAGGCGAGCAATCTAGTCCAGAAGTAGACCTGAGCAAGATTACCTGTCTGCCGGCAAGGCAGGCCGCGCTCCCGCTAATCGCTCGCAATGACAGATTAGTAGTTAAAAACTTCCATCCTTCCCTTAGACCGCTTTTTACTAAATACAATTTCGTTTTGGATTTAACAAAATCCGAAGAAGAGCTTTTGAAAAATATGCATTCCAAAACCAGATATAACATTAAAGTCGCCCAAAAACACAGAGTCCAAGTAAAAGAGACTACTGATTATAAAGATCTTGAGACTTACTTAAAACTTTACTTTGAAACCACCAAAAGACAGGGTTATCATGGCCATAATGAGCAGTACCACCAAAAGGTGTGGGAAACGCTTAAAGATGCGGGCATGGCTCGTCTATTAATTGCTACTTATAAAAACACACCTATTACCGCCTGGATGTTATTTAAATTCAAAAATACACTTTACTATCCTTATGGAGGCTCCACTCAAGAGCATAAAGAAGTGATGAGCAATAACTTAATTGCCTGGGAAGCAATTAGATTAGGAAGAAGATTAAAGCTTAAATATTTTGATATGTGGGGGGCTTTAGGACCAAATGCCGATCCCAAAGATCCGTGGTTTGGATTTCATAAATTTAAACAAGGATATGGAGGGAGATTAGTAGAATACATTGGTACTTATGATTTTATTTTAGACTGGCCGGTGTACTGGCTGTTTACTGCTATTGATAAGCTGACACCAGTTAAAGTCCTTCTTTTAAAACTACTTCGCCAGTAAACTCAAATGTCAAAACTCAAATGTCAAAACTCAAAACTAAATCTTAAAACTGAAAACTTTAATGGATTTATAGATTTAAGATTCAGATTTAACATTTGAGATCTAGTATTTGAGATAAGAATATGGAATCAACGTTAATTATATCCGGAGGAGTTTTGCTAGGGTGCTTAATTGCCCTATCCTGGTTCGCCGGTTCTGATGCTCCATATATTCCCACTAACATCAAGCTTATTCGGCAAGTTTTAAAATTAGCCGGGGTAAAAAAAGGTAAAAAATTTTATGAATTAGGATCTGGTGATGGAAGGGTGGTTCTCGAGGCAGCAAAGCTTGGAGCAGAGTCTACTGGCATAGAACAATCATATTTGCGAGTTTTGTTCTCAAGACATAAGGCCAGAAGATTAAAAAAAGCTCATTTTTTTCATGGCAATATTTTTGACAAGAATGGCGACATTGGGGATGCTGATATTGTCTATATTTATCTTTTGGCAAAAGGGGTAAAAAGATTGGAAGAAAAATTACAAAAAGAATTAAAAAAAGGCAGTATTGTTATTACTCAAACTTTTCATTTTCCTAACTGGAAACCATTTACAAAGTTAGATTTTTCAAAAAAAGTGGATTTATCCAAAGATATTCAAGGAGCCGGAAATTTTCAATTTTATAAAGTCAGGGGATAATTAATAATTTCTTTGACGAATTAGTTAATTGGCTGAGTCCTTTTTTTCCGTAAACATATAAATCCTCTATTCTTACCCCGCCCGCTTCGCCAAAGCGCGAGCGAGGCGAGCCAAAATCCGGAATATATATCCCAGGCTCGATAGAAAAAACCATCCCCAGCTTTAATTGGTCTTTACTTTTAGGTGATAAACTTGGGCGTTCATGCACCTCCAAACCTATTCCATGTCCCAAAGAATGAGGTATAGTAGGAAACCCCTTTGAGATAATCTCTTCCCTGGCTATTTTATCTATTTCTGATGCTTTTACTGCCTCGCCTGATTTAATCTTTGAATTAGCAAAACTTACAGCTCTTTTTTGCGCCTCTAATACAGTTTCGTAAATCTCTTTTTGCTTATTACTAGGTTTTCCAAAAAATACAGTCCTAGTCATATCAGAACAGTAGTTTTCAAATTTTACACCAAGATCAAGAAGGATGATTAGTCCTTCTTGTCCTGAACTCGATTCAGAACCCAAAATATCATTGCCTGTATGATGATGCGGAATAGAAGAGTTTTTACCAAACGCCACAATCGATGGAAATGAAATTTGGGCTCCCTGATCTTTGATAAACTTTTCTATTTCCCATGCTAAACTTTTTTCAGATATACCAACCTTAATTTTTTTAAGGATATGCTCAAAAGCTTGATCTCCCAACTGGCATGCCTTTTTTATCTTAGTAATTTCTTCTGTTGATTTAATAGAACGATGCGTATGCAGACTAATTGATTTTAATTTCTTAAAGTGTTTTTTAAAAAACTTATGTTCTAAAACTGTCAAGTCATCTTCTTCTACTGCTAAAACATTAATTCTATTTTTTAAGCTTTTTAACAAACTCTCCAGTTTATTTTCATGGTTTCTTTCAAAAAGATTAAAATGAACAACTTGTCTTTTTATTGCTTCGGAATACCTACCGTCAGTAATAATATATTGAAAATCCTTGCCTATTAATAAATATGCCTCCCGTTCTTCTCCGGAGAAATTAGCATATCCTGTCAAAAAAGTAATATTCGAAATAGAGCTGATTAAAACTCCATCCAATTTTTCCTTTAAAAGTTTTTTCCTTAATTCTTTAATTCTTTTGTTAAACATTCGAAATACTTAAAGCTCTAAAAATATATTTAGGCGGGTAAATTAAAGACCATTTCTTTTAATCTACAGTCTTCACAATTGTCATCTCCGCATTTTTGTTCCCAAAAAGTTAAATTTATTATTTGGCTGCCTACAGATTTTATAACACTTTCGAGTTCTCTTACATCCTCTTCGGTAATGCTAAAAATTTCACTTTTAAAATCTCCCTTTCCGTTAGGTTCTACAAAATCGATTGCTCCTTCCCGCATTTTAAAAAGTCCTTCCTTGTATCTATCCAGTAAAACTCTATAAAAAACTAATTGTCTTTTATAGTTATATTTACTGTCTGCTCTTGTTCCGTCAATTTGAGATCTTGATTTTATCTTTCCAGTTTTAAAATCATGAACCCGTACTGATCCCGTCTTAGATAACTGTTCTATCATATCTAATCTTCCGTTTAGAATTATCCCTTCTGACAATTTAACCCCTTTTATATTCATTTCGCTTTGTATATTCTCCGTCCAAGTCGGTATAATTTTTTCGTAAAACAGTTTTAAGGCTCTCTCTCCTTTTTTAAGTAACTCTATTCTATCTTCATCTGAAATTGCTTCCTTCTCTAAAAGCTCTCTGAATTTATCAATTAAATACTGTTCATTTAATGATTTAGTCCTTCTGAATTTTATAAAAGAATCCAGCGTGGCGTGTATTGCAGTCCCAAGAATTAAACTCTTATTTTTAACATCGGGTAAGGATATTAAGTTTCTAAAGAAATATTTCCAGGGACAAGTCAAAAAATTACCCAGACCTGTAACTGATAATCCTTTTTCATAGAATAATTGTTTTAAGTATTCCTTATTTTTAGGATCCAATTTAGCAGATGCCGTTAAATCAAAAATTTGAGCTTTATCAAAACTCTTCTCGAATTTTGATGTATCAATAATTTCCGTAAATTCAGATTCTATTTCCTCTATAAATTGGCTTGGTAATTGCTCTTTTCCATCTATTCCAAATTTTGAGAAAGTTAATGTTATTCCTCTCTTTGCCCTAGTCATTGCTACATAAAAAAGTCTTCTTTCGTCTTCAATTTCTTCAAAAGAGATTTCTGCTTTTACGTCGGCTCCTAAATACTTCCAGGGAAGCTTAATCTTTGCGCCTCTCTTTCTTGAATTCCCCCATCTTCCGTCAAAACAATTAATTATGTAAACCCATTCAAACTCTAATCCTTTTGATTTATGAACCGTAAGAAGTCTTATTCCTTCTTCTCTTGAATGTTCAATCTTAGTTCGTAAAGCCACTTTATGTTTTTCAACAATCTGTAAAAGATTTATAAATTCTATTAGATTAAATTTAGGATTTTTATAAAGTCTCAATTTTATCTCATCAAAAAGACCATTCAATCTATTCAGTAATTGATATCTATCAGATGATTTTAAAATAAATTCTTTAAAACCTGATTCATTTACCACTTTTATAAACAGATTATCGAAAGGGACATTATCATTTTCACATATCCAATTTTTGTACTTTGAATAAAGAGAAGACAAGACTACCGCTTGTTTTAAATCCAATTCTTTAATTATCCGCTTATTAATTTTTTCTATTACTTTAGAGAATGCCTTTTTTTGCTTTTTAGAATTACCGATAAGTTTATAAACATCAAATGGATCTATCTTTAAAAAATTAACATGCAGCATTTTAATCAGTAAAGATTCATCCATGGGATTTGCAATTGATTGAAAAATTAAAATTAGTTTCTGAATCTCTAAATCATTTAATATATTCTGGTCTGATTGAATAATAAATTTGATGCCTAATCTATTTAAACTTCGCGCCAAAGGTATTAAATCCGAATTTCGTCTCGCCAAAACTGCAATTTCAGATGGATTGAATCCTTTTGTAATTTTTTCTTTAATATCCGATGCTATGTATTCATATTCCGAATCATAACTTGAAACTGCTGCCAATTTTATTTTTTGAGCTTTAGTATCACAATTAGCTCTTAACTTTTTTTGCGGTAATATATTTGCGCTGATATTCTTCGCGATTAAACTGCCTGCTGCGTTAAGAATCAATTGATGCGATCTGTAGTTTTCCTGTAAATTTATCAATTTTACCGATGGGTAAATTTTCCTAAAATAAAGAAAATTTTCCAAAGAAGCTCCCTGAAACCTATAGATTGCCTGTTTTTCGTCACCTACCACAAATATATTCGGATTTTTATAAAAGCTCAGGATTAACTCCATTAATCTATTCTGCGCAGCATTTGTATCCTGATGCTCATCTATTAAAATATATTGATATTTTTCCTGCAACCTTAAAAGTAAAGATTTGTTTAATTCCAAAGCCTTAATAACTTCAAGCAGCATATCATTAAAGTCGTATTTTTTTTCTTCGGCCAAAATCTTTTGATAAGAGTCAAAAATTGAGAAAAATTCTTCAACTTTTTCAATATCCTTTTTTAGATCTGCATATTTTCCTTTCATTTCTCCTTTATATTTACCTTTTTCGTAATATATATCTTCTATCTCTTCAAAATCTTTTTTCTGTTTATTAATTGAGTCTTTTAGCTTTTCCGGGGTTACTCCTTCCTTTTTCAAATCATTAATAGCCCCCAAAATATCTTTTAAGTAGTAGACGGGGTCTCCAAAAGGACGTAAAAGTTTTAAATCTAATTGATTGATTATTTTTTCAATTAATTCAATTTGCTCGGTTTCAGTAATATTTTCAGACGATAAGAGTAAGGGAAACTCATCCGGGTAATTCTTAATAACACCGTTTGAAAAAGAATGAAAAGTCACTACCTCAACTCTAAAGGCCGGTGTTCCTATAATTTCTGAAAGTCTACTTCTCATTTCAAAACTTGCGGACTCGGAAAATGTCAAAGCCAAAATATTTTCAGGATTAACTTGGGAATTTAGCAATATATTCACAATCCTAAGAGTAAGCACCTCCGTTTTTCCTGTTCCAGGACCTGCGATTACCATAATCGGCCCTTCAATTTCATCAACAGCCAATTTTTGCGCAGAGTTTAAATTTTTGTAAGCCTTTTTAAATTCATTTGTTGTCATTTGTTTCAGTTTCTTCAACCAATACTTCAATTTCCTCAAATTCTAAACTTTTTACCTGAGATAGAGGCTCTTCAATCAATCCTGACAAGGATCCGTGCATTGTTAGGGTATTATTCTGTAGCGTTTCTATTTCTTTTTCTTTTTCAGCCCATTGCCTTTGCATAAACATCTTTTCCTTATTCAAGTTTAGCCTCATTTTTGAATAAGTTTCTAACATTGAATCAATTTTCTGACCAAATTCAGGACTAGTTATATAGCTATAAAGCGCCTCGATTTTTTCATTTTTACCAACAGATAAGGCTTTTGTCACTGATAAATCCAAAATGCTTTTTCTAAGAATGTTCGCAATTTGTAAAAAGGCCTCAAAACTTGCAATATAGACGCCATCTTTGAAACCAAAAAGGTTGACTTCAACTGGTAAAACCAGTGTAACCAAAACAGCAATGTCAGATTTTTCTTCCCTCATATTTTCCTTTAACTCTTCTATCCAATCTGCCTTAAAAGCTTTTGTTCTTTTACTCTCCCAAACAATTTTCCCAACCTCTCTTCCGGTCCTATCCCGTATACGCTGAACAACATCCGCTCCTTTAACTCCTTTCTTAACAGGCAAAACTTCATCAATAGGAAATTCTCTTTTTAATATTTCCTCAAGCTCTAGCTCCATCACTTCACCTTGAAGCTGCTGAGAACCAACTGAAGCTTTTCTCTGAGCCTCGTCTAAGGATTTTTTAAGAGATTCTATGAGTTGATCTTTTTCTTTTTCTTTTAGATAAAATTTTTCTGTAACTTCAGTTTCTGTTTTTTCCTGAATTTTTTTTCTTTCTTCGTCAATCTGGCGTTGTTTTTCAAGCTCCAAATTTTTTTCTTTTTCTTCTAAATCCAAAGTTTTCTTGCGGAGCGCCAATTCATTTTCCCTAAATGTATCTATCTCTTTCTTTTGTTTTTCCAACCGTTCTTCCAATTCCAGTTTTTCTTTTTTGTTTTTTTCATCCTGCTGTTTTTGCAGATTTTGCCATTTCTCATTATATTCATCACGTAAGCTTTGCCTTATTTTACCTTCCAGTTGAGATTTTAATGCTTCATCAATGGATATTTGTTTTTTACAATTAGGACAAATAAGCGTTGCTACAGGAGTATCCATAAACAATCGGTATTTTATCACCTGCTCCACTTTTGAAGTAGCGGGAGTTTAGGTTACAATTAAATCATGCGTCATTTCCTGACCAGATTCGTTCCAGCTGTTATTTTTTGGGGGATTTTCGTTTATGAAGTCTTTAACCTAAGTTATCCTGATAGCTTAACTCAAGCAAATTGGCAGCAAATTTTATTCTTCTTTACCCCTCTTTTTTTGGCTTTTGTATTTTCAGCCAATATTTTTGTAAAAAATATTCTTATATCATCTTCCCTATCTTTAGGGCTAATTTTTTTATTAGTCCTAAAAGCCTTAGATTCTTTAAATATTATTACCGGCATTTTAATTTTAGCTGCAGTGGGTTTTTTAATAAGTTATTTTGCAAAAAAAAGATAAATATTAAGGGTATTTGGGGAATTAGGGAGATTTGGGGTATAATCCACGCATGAAGAAATATTTCGCGACAACTCCAATTTATTATGTTAACGATGTTCCCCACATAGGTCATACCTATACCACTGTTGCAGCCGATGTAATAACCCGTTACTGGAAACAAAAGACCTACGATGCCAGATTGCTCACCGGAACAGATGAACACGGAGCAAAAATTGCCGAGGCGGCTAAAAAACATAGCAAAAAACCTAAACAATATGCAGATGAAATATCAGACAAGTTTAAGGAAGCTTGGAAAAGTTTAAATATAGATTATGTAAGGTTTATTAGAACTACGGATGAAGACCATATAAGAATAGCTCAGGATTTTTTGCAAAAACTATATGACAGAGGAGCAATAGACCCAAAACCGAGACTTTATAAAGGGCTTTATTGTGTGGGCCATGAAAAATTTATGTCCAAAGAAGAACTTGTTAATGGTTTATGCCCTGATCACCAAACCAAACCGATTGAACATTCAGAAGAAAATTACTATTTAAAACTAAGTAATTACACACAGCAACTAGAGGAAGTTATTTCTACCGATAAACTTAAAATTCGGCCCATATCTCGGAAAAATGAGATTTTAGGAAAACTTAAGCAAGGGGTAGAAGATATATCAATTTCAAGAGCTAATCTGGAGTGGGGTATTCAATTGCCGTTTGATAAATCCCATACTTCATATGTTTGGATCGAGGCTTTAATTAACTACTATACCTATGGCTCACAAAACGGAGTCTGGCCCGCTGATTTACACTTAGTAGGTAAAGATATCTTGTGGTTTCATACAATTATTTGGGGAACTATGCTACTCGCTATAGGAGAAGGATTGCCAAAAGAGGTTTTTGCGCATGGTTTCTTTACTATTAACGGCCAGAAAATGTCAAAGACAATTGGGAATGTTATTTCACCACAAGATTTAGTTGCAAAATATGGAGTTGACGGAGCAAGATACGTGCTTTTAGCAGCTTTCCCTTTTGGCGAAGACGGCGATTTTTCTTGGGATGCGCTTAATAGAATTTATAATGCAGATTTAGCCAATGGGTTAGGTAATTTAGTTGCCAGAATCTACCGATTATTTACAAATCATACATTTAATCATAAACTTAAATCTGCGACGGGAGAAAACAACATTAGGGTGGAATCATATAAATCATTGATTGAGGACCTTCAATTTTCAGTGGCATTGAAAATCATAAGAAAAGAAATAAAAGATCTAGATATTGAAATAAATAATGCAAAACCCTGGGAACTGGGGACAAACGAACAAAAGGCTTTCCTGCAGAGAATTGTTCCACGTATTCTATTAATAGCCGATTTACTCCAACCATTTTTACCCCAAACTGCAGAAAAAATTCTTAAACAATTTTCCGGACAAGTTAAATCTTCTGCTCCGCTTTTTCCCAGAATATAAATATGTTAATTGATACACACGCGCATTTATATTGGGATTTATTTAGTAAAGATTTAAATGAGGTCATAGACCGCTCCCTAGAGGCTAGGGTAACAACTATTATCAACGTTGGGATTGATATTGAAAAAAGTAAACAAGCCCTAAAACAGACAGAAAAATTATCAAAAATTAAAAATCTCTCAGTTTACTCCACTATTGGAATCCATCCGCATGAGGCTGTTAAATTCGGGGGATTAGATGAATTAGAAGAAATATATAAAAGTAATCCGGAAAAAGTCGTTGCAGTGGGAGAATGCGGACTGGATTATTTTTTACAGGAAGAGTATATAAAGCTTCCAGATGGGACTTCCCTATCCGAAGATCAGGTTAAAAACTTACAAAGAAAATTATTTCAAGCGCAAATTGATTTGGCAAAGAAATTAAATCTTCCCTTAATCGTCCATTGCCGAGATGACAGATCTAAAAATCCTTCTAATACTGAATGTTGGGACGAGGTATTGGAGATGACCAAAGATTGGTTCGGTATATACCATTGTTATTCCGGTCTACCCCATAATACAAAATACATAATACATAATACTAATTTTTTAATTTCTTTTGCAGCTATTATTACTTATCCTAAAAATGATTATTTGCGGGAAGCTGCCAAAATTTTGCCCTTAGAGAGAATAGTTCTGGAAACAGATTGCCCTTTTTTGCCACCCCAATCCAAACGCGGCCAAAGAAATGAACCAGCCGGTGTTAGAGAAATTGCTGAAGTTATAGCGAACTTAAAAAGGTTACCTTTAGAAGAAATCGCTCTTCAAACCACCAAAAATGTTAAAATAGTATTCAATCTTTAGAGGGTAACTTATGCGTATACTTTTGGTCTTTTTTATTGGCTTTCTGTCATTTTTTTATCTTGCCGAAATTTTAAGGCGTCTTTCTAAAAACATCCGATATTCATTTTTGGGAGTGATTTTTATCTTCGCCGGTTTTTTAACCGGCTTTTTTGGCCAAAGCTATTTATCAGCCGGGCTGAATGTTTTAACTGCTTTTTTCCTAATAGGGTCGGGGCTCGGGTTAGTAGTTCATCATCTTTTATCCCAACGCTTTATCTTTTTTGAAAAGTTAGAAAAAGAATTTGTTCTAAAACACGAGAATGCTTTCGAAAGAATACTGGAAATCTTACCGGGTCTGACAACCTGGATTGCTTTAACCTCTCCTATCTGGCTCTCTTTCACCTTGCCGTATGCCGTAGCTTATTTAATCTTAATTGCCGATGTTTACTGGTTACTCACCGCTTTAAGGATTGGGGTATTAATTATTTTAGGCTACAGAAAGATGAATTGGGCTAAAAATCAAGACTGGCAGCAAAGATTAAAAACGGATTTCCAAAACGATTGGAGTAAATATGATCATCTGATTTTAATCCCTACCTTCAAAGAACCGTTGTCTGTTTTGTCTGCCACTTTTAACGCAGTTTACAACAGTAAATATCCTAAAGATAAAATATTTTTGGCAGTCGGGTTTGAGGAAAGGGATAACAGACAAAAAATCGAAAACACTCGTGCTTATTTAAAAAAAATTGAGAGAAAAATTGCCGGCGTATTTACCACCATTCACCCTTTTAATCTACAGGGTGAGGTTGCGGGCCAAGGCTCTAATAAAAACTGGATGATCAAAAATGCTGTTTCAGAACTTGGAAGAAGAGGGGTAAAATCGGAGAATGTTTTTGTAACTACCCTGGACGCTGACTTTGTAATACATCCTCATTTTTTGGCAGGCAGTTTGTATAAGTATCTATCTCTACCAAAGGCTCAAAGGGATAAAAGAACATTTACAGGAGTATTTTTATACCACAATAATTATTGGCAAACCCCGACACCAATGCGGCTTATGGCAACCGGTACCAGCTTTTGGCAGTTGGCGGAAATGGCCGGGTCCGACAAATATATGAATTATTCTTCCATGTCTATTAATTTAAAGGCTCTTTTAGATATCGGGGGTTGGATTCCTGATAAGGTTAATGATGACTCAGGCTTTTACTGGAAAGCTTACTACCATTTTAACGGTGATTATAAAGTGATCCCGCACTTTTTACCTATTTCTGCTGATGCGGTGCAGGATACTACCCTGCTCAAAACCTTTCAAAACCAGTATTTCCAGATTAAAAGATGGGCTTATGGAGTGGAACACATTCCCTTCATTGTCAAGCAATATTTCCAAAAAGAAATAGATTTTTGGGATAAAACGGATAAGTTACTGTTTAAATTATGGGGGGATTTAAAATGGGGCTTTTTGGCAATCTTTGTCACTTTTGGGAGTCTATTTATTCCACTAGTCAATCCCAATTTTAAGGAATCGGTTTTATCTGTCAACTTACCAATTGTCTCTTCCTGGATACTGACTGCTGCCTTTTTTGGCTTATTTGCCACAATCTTTGTTCATGAGAAAACTGTACCCAAAAGACCAAGGAACTGGGGGATCTTCAGGATAATTTGGTCATATATTCAGTGGCTTTTAATACCTATCATTTTGATTACCATTTCGTCTTTGCCGGCCATAGATGCCCAAACCTCTTTAATGTTTGGCAAAAAAATGGAATTTAGGGTCACTACCAAAACCCGGCTTTTGAAAGAAACATGAAATTAAACAGGGCAAACCAGCTTAATCTAATACCCGCATTTTGTGCCGGACTGATTGCTGCCTCCATCTTAATTTTAGACAAGTCCCTGCCGCCCAAGCTACCTCTATTTTATTCTCTGCCTTGGGGAGATGCCCAGCTTGCCAGTCCCCAGCAATTATTTATTATTCCCTCTGTAATTATCCTAATCACTCTCTTAAATCTAACCATCAGCCGGCAATTGCACTATTCACAAGGTTTTTTCAAAAAGGTTTTACTTTTTTACTCGCTTTTGACTGCCATTATTCTAACGATTACCTTTTTTAAAATAGTTTTCATTTTTATTTAAATTTATGGATTTTTTGATCGCTGCTATTGCCGCCTTTTTAGTCACTGCTTTCACCATCCCTCCTACTATTATTTTTGCCAAAAAATTTAATCTTTTGGATAATCCAAAGCTTCGACCCCACCCTGCCCACACCCAGCAAAGAATTGTGCCAAGAGCCGGAGGGCTAGCTATTTTCATTGGTCTTTTGGCAACTATTTTGCTTTTTACATCTTTGGATAAATCTACTATTGGAATCTTAGCCAGCCTAACTATTCTTTTAGTCATAGGACTCCTGGATGACCGTTATCAGAATCTTTCTCCCTATTTCCGTTTAATTAGTCAGTTTGCGGCAGCAATTATATTCGTATTAAGCGGGGTCGGAATTAATTTTATTACCAATCCTTTAGGCGGCATTATTCGTTTAGATGCTATAGAAATCCTGCCTCAAGTCTTGGCTGTAATATGGATTGTTTGGATAATGAATATGATTAACTGGTCAAAAGGAGTAGACGGCCAAATGCCTGGCATAGTTACGGTTTCAGCTATAGTTTTAGGCGTACTTTCTTTAAAGTTAAATTCAGGATCAGACCTAGCCCAAGCCAACGTAGCTAAATTAGCTTTTATTACAGCCGGAACATCTTTAGGTCTCTTGATCTTTAACTGGCATCCGGCCAAAATTTTCCCCGGGTTTTCCGGCTCAACCATTCTGGGATTCATGATTGCGGTATTAGCTATTTTGTCGGGAGCAAAATTGGCCACTGCAGGATTGGCGCTCTTGATTCCTGCCACAGATTTTGCCTACACTTTTACACGGCGCCTGTTGCAAGGTAATTCGCCGGTCTGGGGAGACAGGGGACATTTACACCACAAATTGCTTGAGCAAGGTTTAACCCATCAGCAGATCTCCTTGTTTTACATTTTAGGATCTGTTATCTTAGGCTTTATAGCTTTAAGTTTATCTTCCCAAGGTAAACTGTTTGCGGCAAGCTTGGTAGCAACAATTTTATTAGGAGCTATACTATGGCTAAATTTCTTTGGGGGCTTATCAAAGCCACAAGACCCAGACAGTGGATAAAAAATTTTGCAGTCTTTGCGGCGCTTATTTTTTCCGGCAATTTACTGGACAGAACCAGCCAAATCAAGAGCTTAGAAGCTTTTACCCTGTTTTGTATTTTTTCCTCAGCTACCTATTTATTAAATGACGTTTTCGATATTGACAGAGACAGGCTTCATCCTTTTAAAAGCAAGCGTCCTGTTGCCTCGGGACTAATCAGCGCACCTGTCGCGACAAGCCTAGCTCTACTTTTAATCATCATTTTTTTGCCCATTGCTTATAACTTGTCCCCAACCTTTTTCTTTGCCTGCCTAACTTATCTGCTGCTGCAACTGTCCTACTCCGGTTACTTAAAACGCGTTATTCTGCTGGATGTGTTAGTCATTGCTGCCGGGTTTGTCCTGAGAGTTTACGGCGGAGTTTGGGCGATTGATGCGCATTTAAATGTCTGGTTTTTATTATCTATCACCTCGTTTGCCCTCTTTTTGGCCATTGGGAAAAGGAGATCAGAGCGCACCTTGATGGAGGCACAGGCTGCCCGCCACAGAGAAACCCTTCTTCATTATCCCGAGAGTTTACTGGATATCTTAACAGGCATGTTTGCTACTTCTGCCTGGTTAACCTATGCTTTTTTTGCCTTTTTACAACCGCCTATCCAGGCCCGCCAAGCTTTATCTTTTTTACTGGGCGGTTTTGAACTGCCCTTCGGGGAAGCTAAGTACTTAATGGCCACCGTGCCGGTGGTAATTTATGGAGTAATGAGATATCTATATATTATCTATGAGAAAAAAGAGGGTGAGTCGCCGGAAAGAGTTTTGTTATCGGATCAACCTCTGCTTTCCACAGTTCTGCTTTGGTTAATTTTGGTCATAGGCATAGTTTATTATCTGGGAGCTTAAGGTTTAACTTTTTCGATGTATACCGAGGAGACAAAACCTTCTGTGCCGTCCGACAATCTCACCCTATTCCAACTTCCCAATTCTTCCAGCAGAATTAATTTATCCCCCGTATTCACTCTAACAATCTCTTTACCTGATAAAGAACCTTTATCTCTGACTCTTAAAAAACCGGTGGGAGTTTGTTTGACTGTCACCTCCGCAGTTTCACTCATAACCGGAGCGGGGATAGCGCTTAAGTCTGCCTCGGAAATGGCCAAATCAACTGAAACAGTCAGATTAAAATTATCCGGCAAATTTGCCCTGATACTCCTTTTTAAATAGTTCGGGTGACTGACTAAAATAGTATGTTCACCGGAAGCTATATTAATACTAATTGGAGTTTTACCGTAAACTTTTCCATCTATTTCCACCTCTGAATCCGCAGGATGAGAAATTACTGTGATACCTCTGCCTCTATCTAAAGCCAGGATCTCGCCGGAGGAAGATGCCTGATCGACAGTTAAATCACGGTTGATGATGGTAACCGTACCGGGCTTAAGTTTTACTTTGCCCTGCCAGGATGCGCCGTCTGAATTCAGCCTGACGTTATATTCTCTAACTTCTAAATCCTTATTGTCAAAAGGGGTTTTGCCAATCTCCTGATTATCTAAAAAAACCGTAGCTGAATCAGGGGTAGACAAAATGGAGACACCGGATGCCGGCCTAATACCAAAAACGTTTTCCTCAATTTTGCTGCTAAATCTAATTAGAATAATTACGATACTAAATAAAATCAAAAGCCAAACTAAAATCTTTTTCATCTACAAAATATTATACCTCAAAATTTGTCTTTTGAGGCAAAGTTTAGTATAATTTATTCTCTGAAGAAGGCATTTAAAAACCTTCTGCCTAAGACAGTTGACGAAAGGATCGTCCTAAATCGCAAACTGTCTAAAATCAAGCCGGGGTTACCCAAACGGGTTAGTCTACTTGCTATATTTATTTATTCGCTTTTTACATTCTTAGGTTATTTCCCTACCTTCTCGATTCCTCCTGTTAAACAACATCAAACCTTTGCCCAAATTCAGCAGCAAAAAGGAGAAGTTATCCCCTCGTCTTTCACAAAACCCTTAATTTTACCTCACCCGGGTTATTTGACTACCAGATTTTCCTCTTATCACCCCGGCATAGATATAGCTGCAGGTTTAGGCATGCCTATCCACCCTATTATTGATGGAGTGGTAGAAAGCAAGAGTCTGGATATTTTTGGTTTAGGAAATTATGTAGTAGTTGCACACGAAAAAGGTTTTAAATCCAAATATTCCCATATGGGGAGGGTATTTGTGAAAGCAGGCGATACAGTTACTTCAGATAATATCTTGGGAGAAGTCGGCATAACCGGACGCACTTCCGGCCCTCACACTCATCTGGAAATTACCCTAAACGGGGAATTTGTTGATCCTTTAAAACTATTACCAGAAATCTCGAATATGCCCCCGACAACAGTTGCCAAAAAGTAATTTTTTCAAAGCGGGTATAAAATTAAATTGGGAATCTGTTCAAAATGCTTTTTATTCAAAGTTACTACCATACCATTTATCTCTAAAGCTGACGCAGCAATAATGTAATCTGGAACTTGAAGGGTAACTGACATGTCACGGTAAATCTCCCCAGCTCTTTTAGCAATCTTATCATCTAAATCCATTCTTCGGAATTGACTGATAAAGTTAAACATATCTCTAAGTTTACGCGGATTTTTGGTGCTTTTCCCTGAGAAAAGTTCAAAAATAGCCATGGTGGGCAGGAAAAGTTCTACCTCTTCACCTGCACTGGCTATAAACTTCTCCCATTTGATACCACCTCGCAGGTAGTCTATAATAATGCTAGAGTCAACTACTACTTTCACCCTCTAGGTTTCCACTCTTTTTTATCCCATTTTCCCAAAAAGGAGGCTGCTCCTTGTCTTCTTAAGGGGTTATCTTCTTCATCATAATTCTTCCAAATTCCACGAACTTTCCTGGAAGCTCTCAGTAATACTTTCAAATCTGTTTTTTGCTTTTTTGGGGAAAGCACAGCTACCTCGATGCAACCTGATTAAGCAGGTCAAAAAAATTATTTCTAGCAGCAGTAGCTGACAATCTAATAGTATTCATGCATTTATGCTATCATAAATGTACACTTTGTCAATAGTGGATTTGTCGCTACGCGATAATTTCCCCTTCTATTTCTGATAAGGTAGTTCCCCTTAGACCAAATTGTTCCCTTTCCCTATTTATCAATCTTTCCAATAAATTCTTTAACTCCATAGGATAATCCACATAGCGCAAAATTATTTGATCCTGATTGCCTCCTGCTGTATTGATAATGATGGTGCCGTGGTGTAAAAGCAGCCTGTCGATAATTGATTGGTCTACTTCCAGATGAGTGATTTTATCAAAAAGAGCGGCAGTCAGTCTAACTCCAAAAATGCCTCTTTTAATAATCACCCTTCTGGTAGTTAGCAAATACCTGTTTGAGTGGTAAAGATGCATGGTTTTTAAAGCAGCAGCTGTAAACTGACCTATAAATGCCAGGGTCAAAGCCCAAATCTTACCAAGACCCA
>MFCX01000002.1:40380-56245 GCA_001777055.1 Candidatus Daviesbacteria bacterium RIFCSPHIGHO2_02_FULL_39_12
TGTCACTAACACCAGCTCTTCATCTTCCGAAAGATATTTTTTAAAAACGTTTCTTTGTTTTTGGGAAGGGGATTCCTTGTAATGAAATTTGGCCATTAAGATAAATTGTAACAAAACATATAGCTAATTGCAGCTTACTGTCACAGGCCCCTGGGCAGAACTTAAGTAATTGCCGGTATATATTGCCTCTACCTTCCAATAAAACTGTTGATTGCAACTATAATCACTCCAGGTAGCAGAAGGAGCGGTGTTGATTAATGGACTGGCAGAGCCATTCACAAAATTCCACCATACTCCCCAGGAAAAGGCTGTTGATTTAGACAGATGGATTTTATACAGGGTCTCCGAGGGCTTAGAATAAGCAAAGTTAAATGTGGCGCTGCTATTTGTTAATTGGGCGCTAAGATTGGAAAATACCGGCGGGGCTGGTGTCGGTGTAGGATTTGGGGTAAACCCACTGCACCCTAGCGCATTATTGTAGCAATTATCAGGGTCTCCGATATATACCCACCAGTTAGGAATTTTCTGGCCATTAGTACCTACTAAAGTATTTCCCAATCCAGGCATATTCTGCATCCACCATTTTAACCAACCCTCACCGCTACATCCCCAGGTATTACAGTTTAAGGTTTCTTTAACACCTGTGCCATCGGGTTTCCAATTGCGGCAATCACTTTGATAATCTGCATCATTAGATCTGTCATATTCCCACCTGGCATTCGGCGGCTCATGATCTGTGCCGCAGGAATCTCCTCTGGTAACTGCCGGAAACCAGCCGGTTTTTTGAGCCTCATCTGCCCAAAAGGCATACTCAGGCCTGAATTGTCTGAATACTGTTTCCAGATGATGGCCGTAAGATTCTAAAGCTTCAGATAAACCTCTGGTATAAGTCAGGCCATAGATAACAATGGTTTTATCGCAGACGCTTGTCAGGATGGGGCCATTGGTGAGAATGCCTTTGTTGCCGGTGATGGCTGATTCCCGTCGGATCTCGCCTGATCCGTAATTGTAGTCACTGTCTGCCCAAATAATGACAGTCTTAATGTCATTGGCTTTAGCATAATTACAAAGATTATATTTGTTAAATAAATCGCTGTACCTTGCAGGACGGGGGTTATCCTCAATATAGATGTCCGTATCAGATAAGGTGTATCTTAAAGCAGGTTGGGCCGAAGGATTGAAATATCCATGATACCTGCTTGCCTCAATCATGGCAGGCAGAAGAATTTGTTTGGTAAAATCAGCCGGAGTTAAACCTGAAATATTCACGCTCCGTCCTGCTATTTCTTTATATGTTATCAGCCATGTTTTAACCTCATAAGTCACAGGCGAAGAAACCCCTGATTCAGAACCAGGCTGCGATAGTGCAGGCTGCGATGGCGCCTGACTTGGTTCCGGAGAAAACGAAGAAGCATTGGTAAGAAATTCTGTATTTGCAGCAATTAGTGTGGGAGCTTCAGCTTGAGCAGATGACTGGCAATAACAGGTATCAGAAAGAGCAGCACATGGAGTGCTGCCTGATAAAGAAGCGCAAATGGTAAACCCGGTGGTAGCAGTGTTTTTTATTCTTGTATAATCACCCCCTTCCGGAGGAGTAGGAATTTTACCTGAGGCAAATTGATTGTCGTTTAAAGCTTTATATCCTCCCTGGCCATTATTTTCAGTTGGATCAAAGTTTTGTTCATAGGCTTTCCTGATAGCATCTATATCTGCCTTTTTTTTTGCATCCCATGCCTTTTCTCTTACTTGGGTAAATGATGTAAACCCTACAACAGAAAGTACAGCAATAATACTTATTGTTACAAGCAGAACAATAAGTGTGAAGCCTTTTACAAAAAAGGTTGTTCTGGTAATGAAATTAGTGGCCATCAACAGTATTGTAGCAAATTTTGACTTTTGAGTTTTGCCCGCCCCTCTTCGCGGAGCGAGGCCGGGGAACTTTGAGTTTGCTTTAGTATTCACCCATGCCAGGCATACCGCCGGGAGGAATTGGGGATGCTGAAGATTCAGGTTTATCAGCAATTAATACTTCAGTAGTCATTACCATTACTGCTACTGAGGCTGCGTTTTGTAAAGCAGATCTTGTTACTTTTACAGGATCTATAATTCCTGCTTTCACCAAATCTTTCAGTTCCCCATCCAATACATCAATTCCCATATCGCCTGTTTCGCTGCTCACCTTGGACAAAGCAATACCGTCATCTATTCCGGCGTTTTTAATCAGTAACCTAAAGGGTTGCTCCAAAGCTTTTTTAACAATCTCCAAACCAATCTTTTCCTCACCTGCCAGAGTTAAAACATCCAATGCCTTGGCTGCCCGAAGGAGCGCTATTTCTCCGCCGGCCACAATTCCTTCTTCAATGGCAGCCTTGGTAGCAGCCACCGCATCTATCACTCTTTCCTTTTTCTCCTTTAATTCTACTTCTGTGGCAGCACCGACATTAATCACTGCTACTCCGCCGGTTAATTTTGCCAGTCTTTCCTGTAATTTTTCTTTATCAAATTCAGAATCGGTATTTGTTAATTCTCTTCTGATTTGAGCAATCCTGCCTTCAATTTTGGCTTTGGCTCCTTTGCCGTCAACTATTAAGGTATTATCTTTATCCGAGGTTATCCTGCCGGCCTGTCCTAAATCATTAACTTCAACCGATTCAAACTTTTTGCCGGTATCTTCCGAGATAACCGTGCCGCCAGTTAAAATGGCAATATCTTCCAGCATTTCTTTTCTCCGGTCGCCAAAACCCGGGGCTTTAATCGCCAAAACATTAAAGGTGCTTCTCAGTTTATTAACTACCAAAAGCGCCAATGCCTCACCTTCCACCTCATCGGCAATAATCACCAAATTTTTGCTGACTTGAACAAACTTTTCCAAAAATGGCACCAAATCGGAAGCTGAAGAAATCTTTTTGTCAGTGATTAAAATATAAGGATCTTCAATCGACGCTTCCATTTTATCCGCATCTGTTACAAAATAAGGGGAGACAAAGCCTTTATCAAACTCCATTCCTTCTTTATAATCTACAGTCATCTCCAAGGTTTTACCCTCTTCCACTGTCACTACTCCGTCTTTGCCTACTCTTTCCAGAGCCTGGGCAATTAAGTTGCCTATTTGTCCGTCTGATGCGGAAATGGTGGCAACCTGAGCCACTTCTTCCTGAGTATTAATCTTTTTACTCATTTTTCGCAAACTTTCCACCAAAACATCTACTGCTTTTTCTATACCGTGTTTTAAAATCATCGGATTTGCGCCGGCTTGAATATTTTTTAGACCTTCTATGACAATGGCTTTGGCCAAAATTGTGGCAGTGGTGGTGCCATCTCCTGCCACATCGGCAGTTTTGGAGGCAGCCTCTTTTAAAAGCTGCGCTCCCATATTTTCAAACGGGTCTTCCAAGTCTATTTCTTTGGCAACGGTGACTCCGTCATGCACAACGCTTGGAGCGCCCCACTTTTTGTCTAAGGCTACATTCCTACCCTTAGGGCCCAAGGTGGTTGCCACAGCATCTGTTAAGGTATTAATACCTTTTAATAACTTTTCTCTTGCATCAGGTCCAAATTTTAATATCTTTGCCATATTTTTTCCTTACTCCAAAATTGCCATTAAATCATCAAACTTGACTAATTTATATTCTACACCTGACACTTTAATTTCATCTCCGCCCCATTTTTTATAAACTACATTATCTCCCGGCTGTACCGGACATTTTAACACTTTACCATTTTCCAAAACTAAATCATCCCCGCAAGCAACTACTTTTCCCTGGGCCGGTTTTTCCTGAGCAGACTCCGGCAAGATTATACCGGATGCTGTTTTGGTTTCTGCCTCTGAAGGCTCAACTAAAACATAACCCATTAAAGGTTTAATAGAAACTTTATTAGTTTTGTTTACTTTATTCTTTGCCATAATCATAGAAAACTGTCATCCTGGCTTGACCAGGATCTAATTCTGGGTACGCTTCGCTTACCAGAATGACAGAGAGGCAGACTGATTACAATATATACCAGAACTTAGCAGGCTTTGTCAAGAGGTGCCAAAAGTTTACAGCTTCTTAAGCTGCAAGTTATATTCTTGTAAAACAGTCAATCTGTAATCTTTAGGATGAAAATATAAAGCTCCTTCTGCGATCCGTTCCATGCCTTTGGGCTGCTGCATGATCTTTAGCTGCCACCATTTAGCCAAATTCTCAACATAATCAAAAAGTGATTTATGATTAATGATTTTAGATTTATAATTTTTCCTCGTTAATCTTAAATCTTTAATCGTTAATCGTGCATCTGAAATCCAGTTTGGTAAAAACTTAAAAACCCAATCATTATCCAGTAAGTATTTAGAAGAGATATCGTTTCTTTGCCAGAGCGCTTTCATTTGCAAAACTTCATGCGCCAAATAAATATCTTTATTGCTCTGTTCTAAACAATCTTCTTCAAGGATAGTATTTAAACATAACTTACCGGCAGCCTGCCTTTTGGAATAAATAGCTTTTCTTCTTTGTCCTGTTAAAGACAGTAAACTTAAAATTAACAACCTGCTAATCCAAAGCCTCTTTTTAGAGGTAATCACAAACAAATCTATATCATCTGTTTTACTTGTGTTATTTAGCGCCAGCCCTCCGGATATACCAACCAGTTTTATGGTAGGAATTATTTTTAAAAACTGCGCTATCAGTTGAGCCTTCTTTAAATATTCTTTTGACTGTCTCTCCCGACGCAATCTCTTTAAAGGTAAACTCTCGCGTCCAGATAGAAAGTAATGACCATTTTGAACTTTTAACTTTGAACTTTTAACTAATCGACCTAAGGCCGATTCCACCTGCCTCAGATTAGCCTTTCTACCTATTAACCATTTATGAATTTCAAAAACAGTTAAAGGATAATCAAAAATATCTGCATAAATTAAAGTTTTCAAAACCGCTTTTTCCATATTAATATTGTTCGAGCCTGTCGAGAACATACCATAAGAATATAATAATTTCTATGGTAACTTCTCGACTCGCCTTCGGCTCGCTCGAAGGGTATAATGTGACGTATGCTAAATTTCCAAAATAATTATCCTTTAAGCCAAATTACAACTTTGCAAATTGGAGGACCGGCCAGACAATTTGTCGCTGTCACCACCCAGCAAGATTTGATTGAGGCTATAAAGTATGCCCATCAAAATAGCCTTCCCTTTCTTGTTATTGGCGGAGGATCAAACTTACTAGTTTCAGATGAGCCGGTAAATAAACTTATCATCAAAAATGAGGTAGAAGGAATCACCAAAGTTGTCAGATTTTTGACAGTTAAAAGCGGCGCCAAACTACAGCATTTAGCCGATTATTCAATTGCCAATAATTTATCAGGTTTGCAAAAATTATCCGGCATCCCGGGAACCCTAGGTGGAGCTATTTTTGGCAATGCCGGAGCATACGGTCAAACTATTAGTGACTATCTTCGGGAAGTCATCTGTGTAAAACCCCAAACCGGCGAGGTAATAACCTTACAAAAAGATGAGTGTGAGTTTGATTATAGGTATAGTATTTTTAAAAAAAATGGGTGGATTGTCTTAGAGGTTATTTTTAAGCTGGATTTGGGAAAGAGTAAGGATTTAAGGAAAGAGGCTGATGAAATTTTGGAAAAAAGACTTATTAAATATCCAAAAGGAATTAAATGCCCGGGATCTTTTTTTAAAAACCTAGTAGCAGAAAAATTGCCAAAGGAGATCTTAAAGAAAATCCCTCAAGAAAAAATTGTGTACGGAAAACTGCCTGCAGGGTCACTGTTGGAAATGGTCGGAGCCAAAGGGGATAAATTGGGCGAAATTGAAATTGCTCCATATCATGCTAACTTGTTTATTAATAAAGGAGAAGGCAAAGCCTCAGACTTTTATACCTTAGCCAAAAAATATGCCCACAAAGTCAAACAAAAATTTGGTATTACCCTGGAACCTGAAGTCCAACTAATCAATCTGCCACCTCTTGTACATAAATTAAATCATCTCCCTGATGCGGCAGGTTGAGGTTTTGTGTATTTGTCCAAAACCTGTTTGACTCCGGCAGCAACAGTTTGTAAGGCTGTTTGCGGATCTGTCCCTTGCAAAGCAGCATTTATTCCATCCTCAAAATATTTAATTATTTCATCATTAATACCATTGTCGAAAGTATTGGAAGAAAGATACCAGGACTTATAAATTGGCCCCTGGGCAACATATGCTCCGGCAATAGGGTCGCTATTTAGCTCGGAAGCTAAAGAAACTAATGAGTAAGGTTCACCAAATAATCTAACTTGCGAAGCTTGCTGATAAGCTAATTTCTCACCCTCGGCGGATGTTAAAAACTTAACAAACTTCCAGGCTTCTTTAACATTTTTACTATTTTTGGAAGCAGCCTGTCCCCAAAAGCTGGCCCAACTTACTTGTTTGCCGGATAATTGCGGTACGGGCGCTACCTTAAATTTCAAATTAGGATTAGCTATCCGCAGCTCGTGCGCCCTCCAGGAAGGAGCAAAATAAAAACCCAAGCGGCCTTCGGCAAACATCTGAGTGGAAGAAGGCAAGGTGACATCCCAAACCTTCCTTATGGGATCAATCACAAAACCGGTATAGAATTTTAATACTCCGGCCGCCAGTGAAGAATTCAAATTATTGAAATCTACACCAGGTTCCTGAAGAAGCAACAAACCGATAATATCCGGCCAATGATCAACATTGCCTGTTGAACCCAGGGCTGCTCCGGCTGTTTTGATACCTGATGAATCTCTGACTGTCATTTTAGTTGCAGTATCCCTAAACTCCCGCCAATTTTTCGGGACATTGGCTCCGATGCCGTTTAACATCTCTTCATTATAAAAAAGAGCTAAGCCGTCTATTCCCACTGAAGCGGCAAAAATTTGATTGTTTTTTACAAAACTATCGTAAGCTACAGGGTAAAACATATCTTTATAACCTGAAAGGTTAACTATGTCTGCTGGGGCGGCTGCCAAGTCAGAAGAAAACATTGGCAACCAGGAGTTGTGAATCATAAATACATCAGGCCCTACCCCTTCCCTTACCTGAGTCTGCACTCTGGTTCTATAATTTATCGATGATTGCTTAACATAATTTACAGTGATTTTAGGGTTTTGTTTTTGGTATTCTACCAGCAAGGGCTTAATTAAGTTCTCATCTTCCCATAAACCCCAGTAAGTTAATATTATCGGTCCATTATCTTTTGCCTGATTGAAAAGTGAAATACTAGGACCAAATCTCCAGAAGATAAAACCTAAAACAATAGACAAAGAAAGGGCAATAATAATAATACGTTTCATAAAAGGATGACCTTTGTCAATTATACCCCAAACAGTTAAAATACCTGCATGGCAAAGACCGGAAAGACAGCTATCAGACAAAAACTAATTAAAGTTTCCCTTCTTCCTATAACTCCCCTAATTTTAGGTTTAACCTTTTTTTGTCTGATAATTTTAGCTTATCAACAATTTATGGCCGATAAATACTATCCCCGGACATTTGTAGGAGATATAAACATTTCTTTTTTAACCGAGGGCCAGGCCATCAGAAAACTTGAGTCGAAGGTTGATCAAAGAGCAAAGGGGCAATTACAGTTTGTTTATCCTCAGGTATCTTTTGAAGTGGATCTGGCTACCTCCTCAGCCGGTTTGGATTATTCAGCTTTAAATCAAGTTTTTAACTTAAGCCAGTCAGAGAATTTCTTGGTTAGCTTACAAAAACAGTTTCAAATTTTATTTTTTACCCGCCAAATTTATCCTCAGGTTAAACTTTCTTTGGATCAACAGATGAATATCATAGAAACAACTATTAAAAAGGGGGCTAAAAACGCCGAACTGATTTTTGATGAAATTACAACTGCCGAGGGCAGCTCTTCTGCCCGCATCCAAGTCAAAGAAGGATCGGAGGGATTAGAGTTGGACAAGGAGGGATTAGAGCAGGCAGCCGCGGATTATATTTTAAGCGGGAAGTATAGCGAAGCGCTTCCTGTAAAATCCATACTGCCAAAAGTTACTTCGGAGCACGCACAAAAAGCAAAAAAGGCGCTTGAGATTTCTGTAAATACACCTGTTAAATTAATCTTTGAAAACAGCAGCAGGGTAATTGATGCAAAACAACTTTTAACTTTACTTGATTTGGAAAAAGGACAATCTTTATTGGATAAAGATAAAACCTATCTTTATCTTGCCAAATTATCCCAAGAAATTGACAGAGAAGTTCAAGAAGGCTTATTTGACTTTAACACCCGGACAAAAAGAGTAACTGCTTTCAAACCTTCCCGCCAGGGTCAGAAAATGAATTTAGATCAGACTTACCGAATACTGGAAAATATGCTGGCTGCTGACGAGATAAAAACCATTAATTTACCGGTTGAGATTATAAAGCCAAAAATAGAAACATCGGATATAAACAGCTTAGGAATCAAAGAGCTTTTGGGCCGAGGCATATCTAATTTTGCCGGCTCAATTGCAAACAGAATCTATAATGTCGGTTTAACTGCCTCTAAAATTAACGGGGTATTAATTCCTCCCGGAGAAATATTCTCTTTTAATCAAACGGTTGGGGATATCTCTGCTGCTACTGGTTTTAAACAAGCTTACGTAATCAAAGAAGGACGGACTGTTTTAGATGACGGAGGAGGGGTTTGTCAGGATTCTACTACTCTTTTTAGAGCAGTGTTAAACGCAGGGCTGCCAGTTGTTAAAAGAACAGCTCATGCTTATCGGGTAGGTTATTACGAACAAGGGTTTCCTCCGGGACTGGATGCGACAGTGTTTTATCCTTCAGTTGATTTTCAATTCAAAAATGACACTTCAGCCCATATTTTAATCCAGGCTTATACACAAGGAGCTACTCTTTATGTTGATTTGTATGGCGCCTCGGATGGTAGAGTTTCTAGCTTAACTCAACCAATAATCACAAACCAAATTCCTCCGCCGCCGGAACTTAGGCAAGATGACCCTACTTTGCCAAAAGGAACAATCAAGCAAGTTGATTGGACAGCTTGGGGAGCCACTGTTAAATTTAATAGGACTGTGACTAAAAATGGTGAAACTTTAGCCCAGGAAACCTGGGTTTCAAACTATAAACCCTGGCAGGCAGTATATTTAGTGGGAACACAATAACATAATAAAGATTATAATGATCATAAATATTATAATTTTTATACCAACACATGATTACAGTTACCGGCTCTTTGGCTTATGACACAATTATGGATTTTCCAGGCAAGTTTTCCGATCACATCATGCCTGATAAAATCCACCAAATTAATTTATCCTTTTTGGTTAACAGCTTAAAAAAACAAAAAGGCGGGACTGCCGGCAACATTACCTATAACCTTGCACTTTTTAAAATGCCTGTTTCTATAATAGGAGCAGTTGGGGTTGATTTTTCAGAATATGCCAGATTTTTAACAGATGCCGGTGTTGATATTTCAAGGATAAAAATAATTGAAAACAACTTAACCTCTTCTGCTTTTATTATGACTGACAGCGCAGATAATCAGATAACTGCCTTTCATCCGGGAGCCATGATTGAAAATGCTAAGCTTTCTCTCGTGAGTTCAAGGTGGCTTACAGATTTTGTGGTCATCTCTCCGAATAACCCAGAAGCGATGGTTAATTTTGCCAGACAGTGCCAAGACTCAAACACTCCTTATATGTTAGATCCTGGCATGCAGCTTCCTGCGCTAAGTCCGGAGGATTTAAAAAATATGATATCCGGCGCTACTATCTTAATCGGCAATGATTATGAAATTACCTTACTTTGTAACAAGCTTGCCCTGAGCGCAGTCGAAGGGTTACTTAAACAAGTAAAAATTCTAATTACTACCTTGGGAGAAAAAGGGTCAATTATTCAAAGCCCACCTGGAAGGTGGAAGATAGAGGCTGCTAAACCTAAGGGGGTTTTGGATCCAACCGGAGCCGGGGATGCATACCGAGCCGGCTTTTTAGCAGGTTATTTAAAGGGACTGGATTTAAAAGTCTGCGGCCAAATGGGATCTGTTGCCGCTTGTTATGCTGTAGAAAAATATGGTACAAGTAATCACAGATTTACTGTAGAGGAATTTTGTGAGAGATATAGAGAAAACTTTGGGGAAGAGTTGATATTATTATGAAATACGATATCAAAGACATAAAACTCGCATCAAAAGGAAGACTTAGGATTGAGTGGGCCGGTTCTCAAATGAAGGTTTTAAACCTTATCAAACAAGACTTTGCCAAAAATAAACCCTTAAAAGACATTACTTTAGGAGCCTGTTTGCATGTAACAAGCGAAGCCGCCAATTTGATGATTGCTTTAAAGATGGGTGGCGCCAATTTGGCCCTTTGCGCTTCAAACCCGCTTTCTACCCAAGATGATGTAGCTGCCTCTTTGGTTGAAGATTACGAGATCCCTACTTTCGCTATTAAGGGCGAAGGCAAAGACACTTATTATAATCATTTAAATACAGTCTTAGATTTTAAACCGCAAATTACCATGGATGACGGCGCAGACCTGGTAACTTTACTGCACACAGAAAGAGTATCCCAGCTAGCAGAGGTAATCGGTTCTTCCGAAGAAACCACCACCGGCGTGGTAAGACTTAGGGCTATGTTAAAAGACGGCACACTTAAGATTCCTGTCATTGCCGTAAATGACAGTAATACCAAACATATGTTTGACAACAGATACGGCACCGGCCAATCAACGATTGACGGAATCATCAGAGCTACCAATGTTTTACTGGCAGGCAAAAAGTTTATGGTTTGCGGATATGGCTGGTGCGGCAGGGGGTTGGCCCAAAGAGCGCGAGGTATGGGTTCACAGGTGATTATTACCGAGGTTAATCCTTTGAAAGCTTTGGAAGCGGTGATGGATGGATTTGAGGTTATGCCAAAATCAGAAGCTATTAAAACAGCTGATATTATCTGCACTGCTACTGGTAATAAAACAGTTCTGTCTGTGGAAGATTTAAAAAATGCCAAAGACGGGTTAATTGTTGCTAATACGGGGCATTTTAACGTGGAGTTTGATTATGATGGCTTAGTACAAATCGCTACAAAAAAAAGATTACTGAGGGCTCAATTAGAAGAAATTACTCTTCCTGGAGGTAAAAAGTTATTTGTGCTGGGTGAAGGCAGACTAATTAATTTAGCCTCAGCTGAAGGACATCCGCCTGATGTGATGGATATGAGCTTTGCCAATCAAGCCTCAGCAGCTAAGTTTTTAGTGGACAATAAAGGCAAATTAAAAGTGGATGTTTATACTATCCCCAAAGAGATGGATGATGAAATTGCCAGATTAAAACTTGAATCCTTAGGAATTAAAATCGACCGATTAACAGAAGAGCAGAAACGCTATCTTTCTTCTTGGAATGAAGGCACTTAAAATTTTGTTTCAAACAACTCAATTAATAGCTTGGGGGTATAAACTTTTTTAGGTTTCAAAAAATTAGCCACCGGTTCAGTAAAGAAATGCTTAATATCAAACGTCACCAGACTGTCTGTTTTAGCCTGTTTCGCTTCAGCCAAAATCACAGCATCTTTTTTTACTATTATTTTTTCTGTCTTTTTGATAAGTTTTTGGCAGGGTATTTGACTAATGATAGCCAACTTTTCAACCAGAAGAAAAAAACGTTCAAGATGATACTTTGGCAGTTTCTTACGGACATTTCTTTCCGTCTCAGCTAAAACAACCGGCGAGGCAGCAAGTTGTATATTTTTAAAAGTGAATAACTTAGCAGAGCCGCCGGTGGGGGAATTTACAGCGCTAAACAGTACGCTGGAATCCAAAAATACAGATTTCATTTTCAGAGTGTATCTGATTTTTCCCACTCCTTAACTTCCTGATCACTGAATTCCCTTGTATACTTTATTAGTTTACTATCAATAAATGTTTTTCCATAGATTTTTTCTAAGGTTTTTTCAAGCTTTGTTAAATAATCAATATCAACTAAGGCTGCTTTAGGACTGCCGTCCTTAGTTAAAATCACATATTCATCTCCTGAAACCTTATTTGCCAGATACCCCAATTTAGTTCTTGCTTTGGTGATAGGGATAATATTTGCAGTGTTGATATTCATACCATGATGGTAGCATACAATATTTATTGTGTCAACTATTCTGTAATTAATACTGTACTTAATTTACTAAACCCAAACGCTATTTATCCTCCCGGAACGAAGGAACTTAAAATAACTTACCAGACTGTCTTCAGGCCATAATTTTTATAATCCGCAAAACCTTGATCATTTGTTGCTAAAATGTAATCTAAAGTTATAGCTTGCCAGGCAAGCATCAAATCAAATGGGTCTTTATTCGGAGAAGAACTTTGTTCATTCCTAAACCTCCTAAGTTTGTAAAAACTAGCTGCTGTCTCAGCTTGTAAATCTTCAATCTCAAATCCGGCACTTGTTGCATACTTATAAAGCTCGTCCGGCTTCGCACCTTTAAGGTCAAGTTTTCCGATTGCATATTTTAAGGAAATTTCCCAAAATGTTATTGCACTAACCCAGGAAACATTCTCTTTACTTGTAATAATCGCTTTAGTTTTTAGTGAGAGTTTACCGGGAGATATGAGGCTCCATATAAAGGCGTGTGTATCTAAAAGATAATTCATGAATTAAGAAATTCGTCAATTGTCATCTTAAAATCCTTAGCAAATTTAACCGAAACTTTACCTTCCAAAAGTCCCAATTTTATCTTTTTTTTCTTTTTATAACTTTCGTAAGGAATTATTACACCTATCTTTTCCTTTTTTTTGCCATAAGAAACTACAACTTCCTGTCCCTGGAGTAGCTTTTGCAAAACATCAGAAAATTTAGCTTTGAATTCTCCCACAGTTAACTGGGTCATATTTAACATTATACCATATTTTCTTGACAACTTGTCAAGTATTTCCTCCCGGAACGAAGAAACTTAACCTTCTATTGAACCAACCTCTTTCTTCTGTATCAATATGTCCCATCCTTCTAACCTCTCCCATAACTGATGAGTTCTTCCGGGTAAATCACCTGCAAGTGTCTGTATTTGAAATACTACCTGAGCCTGTCTGAGTTTATCGAATACCCCATTTAATCTGTCGGTTTTAACTGTAGCTATAATCGGGTCTTCATGTTTAAATCCTCCCGACCAAAGATCTACTCTACCCAAATTTTGAACTAAAATACTTAGTCCTGTATCCTCTTGCTTTTTTGTAAATCTTATAGCGCTAATTTTATCCGCTTCAATTGTCAACTGAATTCACCTCCCCTCGTATCTTACTTAAGTAATTCTTTTATTAACAGAATAACGTCTAAACTGGATCTACCGGCAAATCTGCCATAATTTTTTACTATTAGATGCGCTTCCGAAACTAAACGGATAGCTCTTTCTTCCTTGGATAAACGAAAGGCAACCTCATCAGGATGTGTTTCAAATAATTGGGGAGACCTCCGCCTTAAACGTTCTTCTCTAATGATATCCGTGGCATAGATTAATATAATCAAAGCATTTTGCAAAACACCTTCAGGGTGAACACTGGTTTTATTTTTAATAGTCTGGTTATTGGCAAAAAATATTGGGAAGGTTCCATTTGTCGGCCTTAGATATCCATAAGGTTCCTCTCTCCCGTTCTCCATTAGTTTTACTCCATATAAACCAAGCGTATTACCCAAAACCATCCTCCTAAAATCATCTGCTGAACAAAAATAAATATCATTCTTGTCATCAAGTCTAGGCGGGCGGATAACAACTCTTTGAGGAACGCTTACACTCTCTGCTAACAATTGATCTGTTTGGCAAGCATTCCTTATTGCTGCCTCCAAAGTCGTTTTACCAACACATGTTGAGCCTACAAAAATAATTCTTTCCACCCTATCAAGCTTTGCTAAAGTTCCAGTTCTAACACGTATAGAAGACAAATCTCGCTCTGCTACTAATCGCCCTATATAATCCCCACTTATCGCTTCCAGCATGTGGTCTTTACTCTTTCTCCTCGCCGTCTATATCTTAGATTTACCGGTGAAGAACAATTAAGTTTTGGCAGCAGCCGCCGGTGTTTCCAAGAAGGGATACCATAAAAACTAGCCTGAAGGATTTCACCTACATCTGCATGGGTAACTAAAATAATAACTTTGTCTTGATATAATTCTTCTAGCCTATTTACAAAGTCTGTCACTCTGGCTGAAACAGAATCTGTACTTTCTACATCGAAAAAATTGTGGCCAGGATAAGCTCTGTCTAGCTGATAAACTTGACCATACCTATCTGCATGTTTACCCTCAAACGTGCCGAAATCTCTTTCCCTTAATTCATTTGCAGTCAGTGCAGTCGGTACTCCTATTACTTGTGCTAGCTCCTCTGCTGTTTGTACACATCTTAAAAAGGGGGAGGTGTAAATTAAGCTCTTATGATCCAAAATCCTGCTTAATCTGCTCACAATTGTTGCCGATCTTCTTACTTGTTCAATGCCTGTGTCCGTTAAACCCCATTGCGCTATCCCGTTTTCCGGCTTACTAACAATTACCTCGGCAACATTCGCCTCACTTTCACCATGGCGCCAGATAAAATAATAATTATTAAGCTGTACTAAACCTGTTTCTACTTGTTGCATAATCATTAACGTTTCCTTTCAAACCATAAAAAACCTCTCCTTTCTTGGAGAGGTATAAAAAATCTTTTGCATGTGATGTACTAGACTGTACGTCACGTACCTAATCCTTCCCAAAATGGGTTTGGGTTTAGCACCGTAAATTAATAGCTTTCGGTTGCCGGATGGATCAATGAGCCAAAACTCTCCCCATCACTCTTGATTAATATTAAATTGTATATATACACTAACAAACTTAGCAGGCTTTGTCAAATTTATGGAGCTTTACCTAAACTTAAATTGAGTTTGTAGCTGTTTAATCCAATCTCTCCTTTGACCTGAATTACAAACCTTGCAAAAAGATTGTTCACAAAAGCTAAATTCTTTCACGCTCAAAATTTTCTCAATCTTAAACCTTAAATATTGCTTCAAATTATTAAGTGAAAACATATCAAATTCTTCGTAGATACTTTCATCCAAAGGATCTGTCCAGAATCTGACTCTAAATCTAGTTTTGTCATACCCCATTTCCACTAGTTGGGCAGCACAAAGCAGGATATAAATTTTAGGCATCAAATCCATATCTAAGTTATCTTTGCCTTTTTGGGCATTCTCAAAATATTTGTAGTCCACCACTTCCACTACCCCATCATCTCCCATCTCCAAGGCATCTGGTCCACCCCAAAGCTTAAATAATCTCTCACCTTCCAATAAACATTCCCAAAATCTTTTAAAAAATACTGAGCGGTTAAATTTTCCTCCTCTTTTCAAATAATAGTTTTCAGAAACTTGCCGGGCTTTAGCTAATGAATCTGCATTTAAAAACTTAATTGTTGAGCCATAAAATGATTTTACCCCCTTCTCCTCCACCTCTTGCCTGATATCTTTTTCTGCAGCTTTAAAATACATCTCTAACAAATAATTCAAAGGTTCTCCGTATGCTTTTGAAGCATGAACCTTTTTTATCACCAGATCCAAAATAGTACCTATTGTTTGATTAAATGAACCTTCCTCAAATTCATATCTTTGTCTTAAATAATGAGTTACCAAAAAGTTAAAAAAACATCTTTCAGAGTTTTTAAAATCAGATACAGAAAAACAATGCTCTAGAGGAATATTATCTTTGGCCACTATTCCAACGTAAAACAAAATAATCTCTTGCTGCAAGGGGTAACTGCTTCTGAATGCCTACTATAGACCGCTTATGCTGGTTAAAAATCATCATCTAAAAGATAATCATCATCCTTGACCGGATGGGGAGTTGTGTGACCCATACTAGTGTAGTGTATCTTGCTTGACTTTACAATAATAATCTTCTCATGTATCATGGAT
>MFCX01000003.1:0-32577 GCA_001777055.1 Candidatus Daviesbacteria bacterium RIFCSPHIGHO2_02_FULL_39_12
AATAGTTATGGGACGGAATTACCCCTACCATTTTTGACCCTTTCGTTTTGGGTTTGGTATAGTAAGTTTTATTTAGAGATAATAAACCGGTGCTTCAAGAAAAACCAAGAAGCTAGGCCCCCAATGCTAATTTGGAGTATACCTTTAATTTATAAAATTGAGGAAAAGATATTAATCGAGGCTGAAGGTGAGGATAGGGCCCTTATCTATTTGATAGAAGCTGCAAAGCGATTAGAAAAAGGAGGAGCTGATTTTTTGGTAATGCCTTGTAATACATTCTAAACTAGAAACGAATAATATACAAATGATAGTGCCACAAGAGTTTGACCAAACCCAATTAGGATATATTATAAACAAATGCGTTCGCGGTGAAAATGATAACAATGATACGGAAAAAGTGAAAAAGATAATCAATGCATTTAGCGATAGTGACGTTAAAACAGTAATTTTAGCTTGCACTGATTTGCAACTGCTTCAATTAGTGCATCCTAAGGTTACTATTTATGATAGTATGAAAATTCTGGCCGATGCAATAACAGAAGAAATTTTAAAGTTATGAAATATTCAAAACTTTTTCCTAAAACAATAAAACAAACTCCATCTGATGCCACGCTGGTGTCTCATCAATTATTGTATCGGGCAGGGTTTATCAGAGAGTCTGCTGCCGGAAGATACTACATGCTTCCTTTGGGGATGCGGGTACAACAAAAAATCCAAAAAATTATTAAAGAAGACATGGACAAAGCAGGGGGTCAGGAAATGATTACTCCTGTTTTACACCCTAAAGCTTTATGGGCAGAAACCAATAGAACCGCCTCAGTAGGATTTGAGTTGATGACTATTAAAGACAGAAGTGAAATGGAATTTGTTTTAGGCGGGACAGCCGAGGAAATGTTTGTGGATTTAATGAGAAAATTTCAAATAAGTTATAAAGATTTACCTCTTAATTTATACCAATTCTCTACTAAATTTAGAGATGAATTGAGGGCACGTGGAGGATTGCTTCGGGTCCGTGAGTTTTTAATGAAGGATGCTTATTCTTTTGATGTTTCAGAAGAGGAATTTAAGGTGACTTATAAATTAATGGAGGAAACATATAAAGAAATCTTTGATAGGGTGGGACTTAAGACTCTGAAAGTGGCCGCTGATAATGGTTATATAGGAGGGGAATATTGTCATGAATTTGTAGTGGAAAGTGAAATTGGAGAAAGTAAATTCTTTGTTAACCCTGATAATTCATATTGCGCTCATGAAGATATAGCCCAATTTATCCCGGCTAAGAAAAATATTATGGAAGAAGAAAAACCCCTACAAGAAGTTGATGCCGTCCGTGGTACTACCATGGAAGATGGGGTTAAGTTGCATAACATGCCGCTCTGGCAACAAATCAAGGATGTGCTGTTTATAGATGAAAAAGGCAGATTCATTTTGGCAATTATCAGGGGAGACTTTGATGTCAATGAGGTTAAGTTACTTCATGCAATTCAAGCTTATCAGTTAAGATACGCCACAGAAGAAGAGATCAGAAACAAAATCCATTCCGAACCTGGATTTATTTCTCCTGTCGGAATTAAAGATATAGTGGGAAAAGATGTAGAGCTTTTAATTGTAGCTGATGAATCCTTGCATACCATTAAAAACGCCTATGGCGGAGCCAATAAAAAGCATAAGGATTTACTGAACATGAATTTAGGGAGAGATTATAAGCCTGATATAACCGCAGATATTGCGCTAACTAAAGAAGGATACATGGCAGCGGATGGCAGCGGTCCGCTAAAAGCAAAAAGAGGAATAGAAGTTGGAAATATTTTCCAGCTTGGGTTTTATTATTCATCCAAAATGAAAGGTGCAGACTTTATTGATAAAAATGGTAAGCCTCAGCCTTATTATATGGGTTGTTATGGTATTGGATTAGGCAGAACACTTGCTGCTATTGTTGAAGTATTTCATGATGATAAAGGGATTATATGGCCGGAGGCAGTAGCGCCTTATTCAGTACATTTGGTGGGGCTGGATTTGGCAGATGAGCAGGTTAGGGAGGAAGCTGAAAAAGTATATAAGTTACTTCAAGCGGAAGGAATAGAGGTGTTATTTGATGATAGAGAAGAAGTTTCAGCAGGTAGCAAATTTGCAGATACTGATTTAATTGGTATACCTTTCAGGGTAGTAATTTCCAAAAAAACTAAAGAAAGGCTGGAAGTTAAAAGGAGATCAGAGAAAGAGACGAGTTTTTTAGACCTTCAGGATTTCCTAAAGGAGGTTAAAAACTAAAATGTCAGAACAAGAGCCTAGTAATGTTATATCTTTGGACAAATATGGTGACAGAAGAGCTCGAGTGGTAGGACAGCCAAGAGTTTGGCGCGTGGATGGGAATCCGGCTGATGCTTTAAGAGGAAGGTTTATAACCGCTGACCCCCGGTTACTAAAAGTCCGATATGCTCCCCGCACTTCAGGGTCAAAAGGTAAAAGCGGTATCCATACAGCCGAGGATGAACCAATTGCCTGAATCATTGATTTTACATTCACTTTCTGTTAAATTATCATTCAGCTATGATACAGAAAAATATTACTACTCAACCCAAAAGTATTGTTGAGGTAACTATTACAGTGCCTTGGGTGGATTTACAACCCAACTGGGATCAGACATTACAAAGAATGGCAGCCGATGTTGAGCTTTCCGGCTTCAGAAAAGGCCAGGCGCCAATGTCTTTGGTGGAACAGCAATTAGGTAGCAGGTTGCAGGATGAGGTATTAAAAACTACCATGCCGAATTTCCTAATTGAAGCTTTGAAAGGCACAGACATTATTCCTATTGACTATCCTCAGTACCAATTAATTTCTTTTACCAAAGATAATCAGTTACAGTTTAAGGCTACTGTTACTAATAGACCTAAAGTGACAGTCGGCAATTATAAGGTAATCAAAGCCACAAGGCCCGACATAAAACCTGTGACTGATGAGGAAGCGCAAAAGGTTATTGACGATTTGTTTAAAAGATGGAAAGTGAGACAGCCCTCAGCCAGCCAGGGTGGGTCGATTAACTTCCAACAGTCTGTCGGTCAGCCCTCAGCTAACCCGGTAAGTCAGGATGCTGCTGCACCTGATGATGAGTTTGCCAAAGCGATGGGGGCAATCAGCTTGACTGATTTAAAAACTAAAATCAAAAAGGATTTGGAGGCTAATGTTACCTACAATAATGAGTTAGATTATGAGGAAAATATTTTACAGGAGGTGGAAAAAATTACCACAGTAGAATTGCCTGATATCCTGATTCAGGACGAACTAAACAGGATGTTGGTTTCTCTGCAAAGAAGGGTAGCTGATATGGGATTACTGCTTGAGGATTACTTAAAGGGTCAGGGAAAAACTTTAGAGCAAATTAAAAATGAGTGGAAGCCTCAGGCAGAGAAAAATGTCAGAATGGAACTTGGTTTGGCGGAAATTGCCAGGATGGAGAATGTGTCAATTTCTGATGCAGAATTACAGGCAGAAGTAGACAAAATTCAGGATGCCAGGGTAAAAAAGCAGTTTGAAGCACAAGAACCGAGATTACATTTACGCCATGCATTAAGACAAACAAGAACATTGGATTTGCTGAAGAAAATGGTAGGCGTGTAAATGGATAATTGTCTCTTCTGCAAAATAATCAAAAAAGAGATTCCAAAAGAGTTCGACTATGAGTCAGAAAACTTGGTAGTTTTTCCTGATATTAATCCTTCAGCGGATTCGCACCTTTTGATAGTGCCAAAAAAGCACATTGGGGGAGTTGAAGAGTTGAGTCAAGACAACAAAGATTTACTGGCTGAAATTTATGAGACAGCTAATGCGTTAGTAAAAAAGAAAAATCTGCAAAATAGTTTATATAGAATAGTGGTAAATGGCGGTAAAGCTCAGCATGTTCCCCACTTGCATTTTCATTTCCTGGGCGGGCAATGGAAAAAAATGGTATAATTTTTAAAGTCTTAGGCAAAATAGTAAAAAGGAGGTGTTTTTAAGTTTATGTCAATAATTGTCAGAGCGAATCCAGGTGACAGTACCGATGCTGTCATTAGAAAATTTCAAAAAAAGGTGGTTGCTGAAGGATTGGTGCAAGAGATAAGAGACAGGTCTGTGTATAAAAAACCCTCTCAGAAACGCCAGGAATATTTGGCAGAGAGAAGACGCAAAATCATGAGGGCCAGAAGGTATAGCAGTTAATTTTAATGTCCATTGATCAAATTCAGCAAGATTTAAAAAACGCCCAGTTAGCAAGAAACCGAAGCAAAGGTTTTAGAAGGGTACCTGCCGCAACAACTCACAAATGAGGGATTATGATCAATATCATTGTAAATTCCGATCCAAGATATAACGTTAATAAAACCTCTATCAAGAATACGGTTTTGCAGATTTTGCAAAAGCACCGCATTAATGGGAAAATTGAGCTGGGAGTCAGCATCGTAGGAGATCGGAAAATGCATGAGCTGAACCGCAAATACCGAGGCGTTGATTCGACTACGGATATTTTATCCTTTGCCTTGGAGGATGTCAGTCAGTCCAGTTTACAACACGTGCCCAGGATTGGTTTTGTGGCAGCGCCGGATAGGTGGTTGAGGCTGGGTGACATTATGATTTCCTATCCCCAAGTTTTAGAAGATGCGGCAATGGACGGAATTGCTGTGGATGAGGAAATCCGAAGTTTGGTAGAACATGGTGTGAATCATTTGCTGGGTATTCACCATTAATTACGATGATATGGCAAACCAACAACAGAATACCGCTTTCTATTTAAAGTACCGCCCCCAATCTTTGGATGAGATAATTGGTCAAACGTCTGTAAAAAAAATACTCCTTTCAGCTTTTGGGCAACAGAGATTAGCTCATGCCTATCTGTTTGTAGGACCCAGAGGCACCGGTAAAACTTCCACGGCCAGGATTTTGGCAAAGATGGTTAATTGTGAGAGTCTAGAGTCTAGTGACAAGAGTCTAGAGGGACAAAAGTCTAGATTCTCGACTCTAGCGACTAGTCACTACCCATGTAATAAATGTTCTATATGTTTGAGTATAACGGATGGGAGTAATTTAGACCTTATAGAAATTGATGCTGCTTCAAATAGGGGGATAGAAGATATCAGATTCCTAAGAGAAAACATTAAACTTTCTCCTAGTGGCGCCGGAAAAAGAGTTTACATCATAGATGAAGTGCATATGTTAACTACTGAAGCTTTTAATGCTCTTTTGAAAACTTTGGAAGAACCACCCGGTCATGCCCTTTTTATCCTGGCCACAACAGAAGTTTCTAAAATACCTCAGACTATTCTCTCGCGGGTGCAAAGGCTGGATTTTAAGCTAGCTACACAAGCAGAGCTTTTAGAGGCTTTAAATAAGGTAGTAAAGACAGAAAAAATTGACATTGATGAGGAAGGTTTGAAGTCTATAGTGAAGAAAGCAGATGGATCTTTTAGGGATGGCATAAAGTTTTTAGACCAGGTTTCTTCTATAGGCGGAAAGATAACCTCTCAGTTAATAGCAGAAAATCTTAAATTCTCACAGTTTGATGATCTTTTAGATACTTTATCCAGTTTAGCAAGTAAAGATATTAAAAAAAGTTTATTAAATCTTTTAAATCAGTTACAAGAAGGCTTTGATGCAAAAGAATTATTATTTTCCTATATGGAACAGATGAGAAATTTGATGTTTATTAAAAATGGTTTAGGAGAAGCTTTAGTAAAGCCTCATCTAATAGAGGAGAAATATCAAAACCTAATTAAACTTGCTGAGCAATTTACCAGTCAAGATTTAATCAGAAACTTAGATATTTTACAAAATGCTTTAAGTAAACTTAAATTTACCTCAATTCCGTCATTACCATTAGAACTGGCAGTAGTAGAGATATGTGCTGATTCTCCATCTTCTATCCTCGAAAGTCCACCTTCTATCATCGATCATCCATCGTCAAATTCTGATTCCTCAGATTTATCTAAAATTAAAGAAAAGTGGACCTACATTTGTGAGACTATCCGGCCATATAACTTTTCTTTGGAAGCGCTCCTTCGTTCTATTAGCATCAAGGAAGTGACAGATACGTTAGTGTTAATTGAAGCGCCTTATTCCTTTCATCAAAGAATTTTAGAAGCTCCTAAAAATAGGGATCTTTTGGAATCAATATTATCTGATATTTTAGGAAGGAAAATAAAGATTTCTGCTGTTTTGGGCAGCAGACCTCAAAGAAAAGAAGATATTGCCAATATTGAGGTAGCAGCGGATGATGAAATAATTAGGGCAGCCGCAGAGATTTTTAACTCAGACTCTGTAAACTGATACTTTAACAAAAAAGGACAGGTGCCAACCTAATCCACCTCGAAGGTGATCTCTTTTAATAATTGACAATTTGAGAGAGAAAAGTTAATAATATCCACATTCATGGCATCAAAGGTTTTTAAATTAATTGCAGAAGAAGCACACCGTCAAAAATATGAACTGGAAATGATACCCTCTGAAAATTATGTTTCAGAAAACGTTCTAAAAGCTTTAGGTTCAATTTTGACTAATAAATACTCTGAAGGTTTTCCGCATACCCGCTACTATGGGGGAAATGAGATCATTGATAAAATTGAAATTTATGCTGCTGATTTAGCTAAAAAATTGTTTAAAGTTCCCCTTGCTTTTATCCAGCCTTATTCAGGATCTCCTGCCAATATGGCGATAACTATGGCAGTTTGCGAGCCGGGGGATGTGGTTATGGGATTATCATTATCCTCAGGCGGACATTTAACTCATGGAGCGAAATTTTCCTTTTCCAGTATTTTCTATAAAGCTGTAAATTATGAAGTTCGAGGAGATGATTGGAGAATTGATTTTAATCAGCTGGAAGAGTTGGCAAAAAAGCATAAACCAAAGTTGATTTGGGCAGGCACCACTGCTTACCCATATAAATTGGATTACAAGAAGTTTAGAAAAATTGCAGATATGGTGGGAGCGACTTTAGTTGCGGATTGCTCCCATATTACTGGACTAATAGTTGGCGGTATTCATGAATCCCCGGTATCTTATGTAGATATTGTAATGACAACTACCCACAAGACCTTAAGAGGTCCAAGAGGAGCCTTGATCTTGGTAACAGAAAGAGGATTAAAGAAGGATCCGGAAATAAAGACAAAGATTCAAAGGGCCATAATTCCAGGTATACAGGGTGGACCTCATAATCACCAAACAGCAGCCATAGCCGTAAGTTTGGAAGAGGCTTTAAAACCCTCGTTTAAAAAATACGCCGCACAAATTGCCAAAAATGCCGAGGTTTTGGCAAAAGAATTAGGAACCGTTTCTGAAACCCACTTGATACTCTTGGGTTTGACTGATTATGGATACGGATTGGGATACCAAGCGCAGTATGCCTTGGAGGAAGCAGGAATCACAATTAATAAAAACACTATCCCGGGAGAACCTGCCTCCCCATTTTATCCTTCTGGGATAAGGCTTGGGACACCGGCTTTGACCACCAGAGGTATGAAGGGAAAAGACATGGTAAAAATTGCAGGTTGGATTAAAAGAGCTTTGGAAGAAATAAGAGGTTTGGATTTACCAAAAGAACAGGAGAAAAGAAAAGATTTCTTGAGGAAGGCGAAGTTGAAACTTAAAGGAAATAAAAATTTAAAACAAATAAGAAAAGAAGTGGAGATTTTTGCTGGAAAATTCCCCGTTCCTGGTGTAAAATGAGGTATGACGAAAGTTTCCGGCAGAAAAGTAGCTGAAGCCATCCTCAAAAAATTAGAAGCAGAAATTAAAAGAAAAAACCTCAAGCCGAAGCTCGCAATAATTTTAGCAGGTGATGATCCGTCTTCCAGGATTTATGTTAGCAATAAATTGAAAGCAGCCAATGGGCTGGGCATACAAGCGAAGCTATATGAGTTTTCTTCTGTAGAAAAAGAGAAGCTTTTAAACACTCTTCAACGGCTGAATAAAGATTCGTCGGTTAATGGAATTATAATTCAGTATCCCACTTTTAAGACGTGGGATTTTGATGAAATTGTGGCAAAAATTGATCCCAAAAAAGATGTGGACGGATTCTTGTCAGAGTCGCCCTATACTGAGGCTACAGCTTTGGCTATTTGGGAAATGTTGACAGCTTTCTCCCTACTTTCCGGTTTCAGAAAGACTGAGGAGTTTTTAAAAGATAAAAAAATTGTAGTCTTAGGCAGAGGAAAAACCGCCGGCGGTCCAATTACCAGATTATTAAAAAAAAGAGGGTTTGAGGTAGAGTCGATTGTAAAAGAAACCAAAAATCCTAAGGCAAAAATTAAAAATGGGGACATTGTGATATCTGCAACAGGAGTCAAAAATATTGTTAATAAGTCGAATTTAAAAAGGGGGGCATATTTGGTGGGAGTGGGAGTTGGTAAAGAAACGGTTGATGGTAAAGCGAGGTTTTTTGGGGATATTAACGAGGAAGAGGTATCCAAAATAGCCAAATTGTATTGTCCAACAATTGGAGGTATCGGGCCTTTGACAATTGTGAGTTTATTAAAAAATGTGGTATCTGCAGCAAGAGTAACTAATGGCAGATAACAAGTTGAAATACAGATAAAACTTAAATTATGAAAATTCTAAAAGAAATATCTGCGCAAGAAATAGATAACAGGATACAGGATATGCTTGATGGATTAAAGTTATCCGGCCGGATTAAAATTGATGACATTAAAAATATCATTTATCATGAAAACGAGTTAAAAGGCTCTATGAAAATCATTAATGCATTTTCAGATTATGCAAAAAACAGAAAACAATTTGATTTAGTATCAGGAACAATCTCACTTGCCTGGAACTATCTGCCCCACAAATCTTTAGGCAACCTTTCCCCTTACCAAAAATACCAGGAATACTATAACAAGAAGAAGATTGATAAAAACAATATAAAAACTCCAAAATATGATTCTAATAAAACATCACTTTATCAACTGTTTGAAGATTCATTACCAGAGAGAATCAGCCTAAAAAAGATTCAAGATAACGAGTGGAGGTTTGTTTTTAGCAGAAATTACCACCAAACCCATGAGCAGTTTCATGAATTTTACGAATCGGAAGATTTTTCAGTAATGGAGTTGGCTGAGAAAACTAGCCTGATTTTGCTTAAAGAACCCCTGTTAATGGAGGCCGATTCTTATTTGGCCCATCAGTTTTTAAAGTTAGGTGCAGAAAGAAATGCATTTGAGGTTTTAGAAAAAAGCATAGCTGCGGTGAAAAACATTTTTCCCAAAGAGTTTGACTGGGAAAAAGATAAACTTCCCTGGTATTTTTTAGAAAATAGAGATTTTTTAAATTTGTTATTAGATCAGGCTATTTTCATGGAAAAAGGCAAAGGAGTTTCAAAATCTATCCCCTACTATGAGCAAATTTTATCTCTAAATCCTAACGATAATCAGGGGGTTAGAGGAATACTCACAACAATTTATCTTAAAACCGGCCAACCGCAAAAAGTTTTGGGACTAAGTAAAAAATATCCTGATGATGCTACTTGCGAATTAACCATGGGCTATGCTTTGGCATTAATTAAATTAGGTAAGATTGAGGAAGCTGAAAAACATCTGGAAACAATCTATAAATTTAGTAAACACGTCGTCGAAGAATTGTTAAAACCTACTCACCGGCAACCTCCACAATTTAATCCTGAAAGAATCCAATTTGGAGGTGAAGATGAGGCCTTTCTTTATTTTAGAGAACAGGGCGCGCTTTGGCAGGCAACAAAAGGAGCTATGGAATTATTAAGAAAAATACATCTCAAACAATCAATCTTTTAATTCTCCTCGGTCCCAACCTTTCCATTTAGTGATAAGGAAATCAGACAGAGGTTGAATTCAGGAAGATGGCAATATGAAAAACCAGGCGATTAACTACGACAGGAAACAGGATATTCTTTATATTTTTATCAGAGCTGGCACGGAAGAGAGATTTGGGGATATATCAGAAAATATCGTAACAGTTCAGACTCTTTGACAAATTTTTATTGTTCGAGCTTAAGCGAGAACTTCTCACTTTTACATCCGACATCAGTTTTCGCGTATTCAACAAATATGGATGCAAGTTATGTTATTGGACAAGATAATTTCACTAGCTCTGATACAGGTGTTAGCGCAACAAGAATTAAGTCTGCAGAATCAGTAGCCGATGTGGTGATTGGACAAGGAAACTTTACCAGTTCTAGTGCTAACCAAGGTGGTTCAGCTAATGCTAACACACTAAATTTTCCTTGGGGAATTGAATGTGATTCAAAAGGAAGACTTTTTATTGATGATATGTCTAATAACAGAATTTTACTTTGATTTTGATCCCAAGGCCAATAATCCTTCCAGCCTGGAAGGTTACACAATTTCAGTCAGGTCAACCAACACCAATACAGACAAGAAAGATAATTTGTTTTACTTTTCCCCCTTTAACCTGAATGAGCCTTTAAATAATGCACATAGATCTTCTAACCCTGTTTTTGATTTTTCAGTGAATAAACAGAAAGGAGAAGTTAGGGCAGATTATTTTGATGATTCATCCAGAATTAAGGTTTATTCCAAACAAACTCAGCTTATCCCGGGGACTTATTCCTGGAAAGTGATGGCGGTGGATAAAGCTGGCCATAGCCTGGAAACAGACACCAGGATAGTTAAAATTAACTCTAATTCCAGCTCTTCTGACTTATCATTAAATCCCGCCTTTCCTCTGGCGGTATAAGTTCTCCGAAGGCAACCCCTTTACCGTCCGTTAGTCCAACACCCGTATCACCTGCTCCAACTCCCAACAAAATCTGTATCTGGTTTGTTTGTTTCTGACGTTATCTTGAGCCTCTGGATATTGGCGGGGCAAGGACAAATCCTGTAAATCTTGCCAATTCTGATTTGGCATCACCGGTCATAGTAATATTATGCAGGTTGCACTGTTGTTTAAATAATTCAAACAATCGGACGATATTTTGTGTTAAGGCTCCCTCTCTTTTATCTTCAAATGGTGTGCCATTAAAATTATTGATTACGTGTTGCTCCTTATTAGCAAAATCAATCAACACGACCCTGAGACCATTTTGGGTATTAATCAAGATGTTACCCGGTCCCGGGTCTGCTGTCCAATGGCCATAATCAAGATAAAGTCTTACAGCCTGAGCAAAAGCAATATTATAAATCCTGGATATAAACTTGGCTGCTGAAGGGGTTAATTTTGTCTTTCTTCCCGAAGTCAATATGTTCAGACAGTATTCTAAAGAACCGCCTAAATGAGGAGATATAAAACCATAAGTGGGTTCACCTCGAAGATCTAACCGTGTTTCTCTAACTGTTGGAATAAGTTCCGGCAAGCCAGCGATTTCCAACGAGCTTTTTATCATGCCAACGCTTCTTCTAAGTCGGCCTATCAGCATAACTGTATGGTATGATTCAGGAGGCACAACTTTTAACCATTCATTTGTTTCTCCATTAAACAAAACTTCGAAACTTAGAAAGTCTCGATGGATAGGATGAGGTCTGGTAGGTTCTGGTGTGAAGCCTCCCTTGACTGAATGCCATATACCTTTTTTGCCTTCTACCAATAACTCCAAGGGTATTCCGCGCGTTCTATAACCATTTACTTCTACCGTAGGATGTTGGGCAGTTAATGCTAACTCTTCTTTTAATTCGGGCGGTATTACTGGAGCTTCCATATAATCTATGTTACAATAACGTACATGCCGGAGAAAGTAGCATGTCATGGCTTACCCGATCACACATGGGGATGCAGACAGATTAGTGGTGATTTAGGAGAAATAAAAAAATGGGAACCTCTTGTTGATTTGCAGATTCAACAGGTGATTGCAGATCCAAGCAGAACTGAAGAAATATGTCCAGGTGGATCAATAGTTTGCCAAAATTGTGACATATCATTGATTACCGGCCAGTTAAATCCTGCAGCTAAACCGGATATTGATTCTTTAAGAAGGATGTTGCCAGGGGAGGGAAAATAAAATGGGTTTCATGGATAATATAAAACAGCTTGGTGATCTCAAAAAGATGAGAGATCAGGCTATGGAAGTTCAAAAGAAATTAGCCGGAATTAAGATTACGGTGGAGCATAGAGGGGTGACTGTAGTCATGACTGCAGATCAAAAAGTGGCTTCTATTTCCGGAGAAGCAGATTTTGAAAAGATCACTGAAGCTGTCAATGAAGCTTTGAAACAATCCCAAAAAGTGGCAGCAGATGAAATGAAAGGGATGATGGGTGGTTTAGGTATCCCCGGGATGTAATGGCCCAAATTCCAAAATCAATTCAAAATTTGATAGAGGCTTTCGAAAGACTGCCTGGAATTGGGCCTAAAACTGCTCAGAGGCTAACTTTTTACCTTTTGCATGCCCCAAAAGAAGAAGCTCAAGCTTTGGCATCGGCTGCATTGGATTTAAAAGAAAAAACTGTTCTATGTTCCATTTGTTTTAATATCGGAGAAAAAGATCCCTGTAATATTTGCGCTGATTCTTCCAGAGACCCAAGTGTAATTATGGTAGTGGAAAACCCATTAGATGTTTTAGCTTTAGAAAAGGCAAATTATAAGGGATTGTATCATGTATTACACGGAGTGATTTCGCCTTTGGAAAACATTGGGCCGGATGAGCTTCATATTAGGGAATTATTGCCAAGACTTAAAGGTCCTTCGACAAGCTCAGGACAAGTGGTAAAGGAAATAATTTTAGCCACTAATCCAACAATGGAAGGTGAAGCAACTGCCATGTATATCCAAAGGTTAATTTCTCCGCTAAGGATTAAAGTAACCAGGATTGCCAGAGGATTACCCGTAGGGTCGGATTTGGAATATGCTGATGAAACAACTTTGTCTCGGGCATTAGAGGGAAGAAGAGAATACTAACCTAATTTTATTGAAAATTTATGCTACACTGTATCCATGGCAGATTCGGGAAATATAATCGGTCAATTTAGGGATGAAATAGAACCTGAAGTTAAAGAGGTGGCCCAGGATGTTAAAGATTTTGTGGGAGAGGCAATAGAACAGGGAGTACAATCAGTTGTTGGCGCTCAATTTACTCCTCAGCAACAGCAGCAAAAACAGTTTCAAGACCAAAAAGAACTTCAAAGAGTGAGAGGGTGGTTTAAGGATTTAGAACAGCAAACAGCACAAGTTAGACAAATGAATAAACAAAAAGAGGAACAAAGATTACAAACCGAGCAGCAAGAACAACAAGTTGAAGAAATGAGAGAGGAACAAAAGGAACAACAAGCGGTTAATCCAGCCCTGGCTTATGCCGGAAAAGCAGAAATTAAAAGAGGAGTAGGAGGGTGATGTTCAAACTATATAACACATTAAGACGCAGGATTGAACAATTTGAACCGATTAACTCACCTCATGTCGGCTTATATACCTGCGGCCCAACTGTATATGATTATACTCATATTGGGCATTTGAGAAAGTATGTCGGAGACGACCTTTTAAAAAGAATCCTAATTGCTAATGGTTTTGATGTTAAACACGTACAAAATATTACTGATGTAGGGCATCTTACTTCTGATGCTGATGAGGGTGATGATAAGTTAGACAAAAGAGCCAAAGAAAAAGGGATGTCTGTTTGGGAAGTGGCTAAGTTTTTTGAGCAGTATCATTTTAAATCACTGGATCAAGTTAATGTTCTGCGGCCGAATATTGTTTGCCGGGCGACTGAGCATATTGGTGAACAAATTAAATTAATAGAAAAATTAGTTAAAAAGGGATTTACCTATCAAACCAAAGAAGCTGTCTATTTTGACACCTCCAAGTTCCCCGATTACGGAAAATTATCCGGTCAAAAGCTGGAGGAAAAAGTTGTAGGCGTAAGAAAAGAGGTAGTAGTGGATCCCAACAAGAAAAATCCGGCTGATTTTGTTTTATGGTTTTTTACTGTAGGCCATTTCCAGGATCATACTATGCGTTGGCCTTCGCCATGGGGAGAGGGTTTCCCCGGTTGGCATATTGAATGTTCAGCTATGAGTATGGAGTATTTGGGAGACAGTTTTGATATCCATACCGGCGGAATTGACCATATTCCGGTCCATCATCCTAATGAAATTGCTCAATCAGAGGCAGCCACAGGCAAAACTTTTGTAAAATACTGGGTTCATCATAATTTCTTGATAGTTGAAGGTGGGAAGATGAGTAAGTCTAAAGGGAGTTTCTATAGAATTGATGATATTTTGGAAAAAGGTTTTGATCCTCTGGCGCTAAGGTATTTATTTTTAACGGCCCACTATCGTGATAAGTTGAATTTTACCTGGCAGTCTTTGGAAGCTTCGCAAAATGCTTTAAATAATTTAAGGGAGGAAGTGAGAGAATGGGATAATCCTAAAATAGGATGCGCTGAGTTTGAGCAGAAATTTATAGAAAGTGTTAACAATGATTTAAGTATACCGCAAGCCGTTGCGGTGATGTGGGATATGGTAACAAGTGATTATCCGACATCGGCTAAAGCCAGATCAATCCTGGAAATGGATAAAGTTTTAGGACTTAAATTGGATGAATTTGTAAGTAAGCCTTTGGAGATACCTCAAGAGGCGCAAAGACTTGTTAAGCAAAGAGAACAAGCAAGGGAAAAGCAAGATTTTAAAAAGTCAGATGATTTGAGAAAAGAAATTAAAAAATTAGGGTTTGAAGTAGAAGATACTCCAAGCGGGCCGCGGATTGTGGTAAACTAGACACTTGTGGAAACTGATGTAATTACCATTGACGGACCAACTTCATCCGGCAAGAACAGTGTCGGATTTCTTTTGGCCAAAAAATTAGGTTATCAGTATATAGACACCGGCATGATCTACCGGGCCGGCGCTTATTTAATTTTGCAAAACAACATTAGTTTGGATAACAAAGAAGATATAGTCAATACCTTTAAAAGTTTAAGGTTAGAGATAAAATCAGACAACGGTAGTTTGAGGATTTATAACAATGGCAGAGACTTAACAGATAAACTGCACCTGAGCGAGGTGACAGAAAATGTTTCTATAGTTGCTGCTATTAAAGAGGTCAGAGAAGTGACCAAAGTCATTCAAAGGAAATTGGGAGAATCTAAAAATACTGTGATGACAGGAAGGGATATTGGTTCGGAAATTTTCCCAAACGCCAAACACAAATTTTTCTTAACAGCTTCTGCCGAGATTCGGGTCAAAAGAAGGTTTAAACAATTGATAAAAGTAGACCCAGCTATTACTTATGAGATGGTATATAAATCAATGTTGGAGCGCGATGAAAAAGATTCTACCAGGGAAGTGTCGCCGCTTAGAATACCCAAAGGGGCTGTAGTGATTGATAATTCAAACTTGAATGTGGAACAAACAGTAGAGGAAATGCTGAAACATATACAACAAAAATTATTTATATAGATTCCGTGTCAAGCACGGAATGACAAAGGAAGAATATGCATAAAATATCTACGCTTAAAAATGGTTTAACTTTAATCACCATAGATTTACCTCGATTGGAATCGGTTACTACTTTAGTGGCAGTTGGAGCCGGATCCAGGTATGAGACCAGAAAAATAAACGGCATTTCCCATTTTTTGGAGCATATGTTTTTTAAGGGATCAAAAAAATATCCCAGCGCGGAACAAATTGCCACCTTAGTTGACGGAGTGGGAGCAATCAATAATGCTTCCACCAGCAAGGAATTTACTCATTACTGGATTAAGTCTTCCGGTAAACACGTTGAGCTGTCCCTGGATATCCTTTCCTCAATGATCAGAGAATCTCTTCTATCTGAGGAAGAAATTGAAAGGGAAAAGGGTGTAATTGTAGAGGAACTGAGGATGTATAAAGATTTGCCGCAAAGATACGTTTGGGATTTATATGAAATGCTGCAATTTGGAGATCAGCCTTTAGGTTGGGATATAGGAGGAGATGAAAAAACTGTTAATTCGATACTGCAACAAAATCTATTTTCTTACATGGACAGTTTATACTCTCCGGAAAATCTGGCGCTGGTTTTAGCAGGCAAGTTACCCAAAAATTTACATGCTTTAGCAGAAAAATATTTCAGCAATTTACCAAAAAGATCAAAATTTCCTTTTAAGTCGTATATTAAAGGTAAGCAGCTTAAACCAAGGATAGGTTTATATTATAAAAAAACCGATCAGGCAAATATTGTTTTAGGTATGGAAGGATATAACCGTTATGATAAAAAAAGATTTGCAGCCAGGGTTTTATCTACGATTTTAGGTGAGGGAATGTCTTCCCGATTATTTTTGCAGGTCAGGGAGAGAAGAGGGTTAGCTTACCACATTAGCGCTGATGCAGGTTTTTTTATCGATGCCGGGATGCTTACAGTTGATGCCGGTATTAAATTGGAAAAGATTGAGGAGGGGTTGAAGGTGATAAAAGACGAGCTACAAAGGATAGCGTTTGAGAAAGTAACTCCGGAAGAGTTAAAAAAAGCCAAAGAAATGATCAGAGGTCGTTTGGCCATCAGAGCTGAATCAACTAATTTTTTGGCAGAATATTTTGGGGTAAACTTTGTTTTAGACAGGAAAATAGAAACTTTTGATGAATTCATGAGACAAATAGATGAGGTTAGTCAAGAAGATGTAATGAAAGCAGCAAAGGATTTAATTAAAAATGAAAAGTTTAATTTACAAATAATAGGACCCTTTAAAAATGCCGATCCTTTTATGAAAATTTTGGAAGTATGAGTATATTTGATTCAGCTCTAACTCAACTAAACAATGCAGCAAGACATATTAAGTTACCGGAAGGGTTGCTGGAAAAGTTGCAACAGCCTGAAAGAATAATTCAGCTCAATATTCCTCTTAAAAAAGATAATGGGAAAATTGAACTGATGAAAGGTTATAGAGTCCAGTACAATAATGATTTGGGTCCATATAAAGGCGGTTTACGTTTCCATCCCCAGGTTGATATGGATGAGGTTAAAGCATTAGCCTTTTGGATGATGATTAAAAATGCTGTAGTTGATCTGCCTTTTGGCGGCGGCAAGGGAGGAATAGAAATTGACCCTAAAAATCTATCGGTAAAAGAATTGGAAAGACTATCCAGAGAATTCACTAAGTTTTTAGCTCCTAATATAGGCGGCGGGATGGATGTGCCGGCTCCTGATATAAACACTAACGCCAAAATTATGGACTGGATAGCGGATGAGTATATTAAAGTGCAAAGCGCAAACCTGCCTGTCGGCAAGGCAGGGTGTAAAGTGAAAAGTGAAAAGACTCAACTTAGGGCGGTGGTGACGGGGAAATCGATTAAAAACGGAGGATCGGAAGGCAGAGAACAAGCAACAGGATTGGGAGGATATTTTGTTTTGGAAAGACTTATTAAAAAGTTAGGACTTAAAAGACCTGTGACAGTTGCTATCCAGGGATTTGGTAATGTCGGTTCAAATATGGCTAAAATTTTATATGAAAATGGATATAGAATAGTAGCTGTTTCAGATGTAAAGGGTGGTATTTATGATAGAAATAATACCGGGTTTAATATAGATTTAGTCAGAAAATGCAAAGAAGAGAAGGGTTTTTTAGCAGGTTGTTATTGTATAGGCTCTGTTTGTGATTTGGCCAAAAAATATGAAGACGGTGTAATTTCTAACCAAGATCTGCTGGAGCTTAAGATAGATATCTTAATCCCTGCTGCGATTGAGAATGTGATTACAAAAGACAATGCCAGAAAAATTAAAGCCAAAATTGTTTTTGAAATGGCAAATGGCCCGACAACTGCCGAGGCGGATCAAATTTTAAACAAAAGAGGAATACTTCTGATGCCGGATGTTTTAGCAAATTCAGGCGGAGTGACTGTTTCATATTTTGAGTGGTTACAAAATATGACAAATAAAAAATGGAGTTTAAAAAAAGTGAATAATCAGCTTAAAAAGAAAATGGAAACTGCTTTTACAAAGGTCTGGCAAATATCTCAAAAGGAAAAAGTAAATTTGAGAACAGCAGCCTATATCTTAGCTTTAGAAAGAATTGTCGCAAAGACTTAATAATTTCTTAGATATTTTACCACTTTGCCTTTTATCGACCAGGAAATATAGATAGCAAGCCAAGCTACCGTAAATCCTCCTATAATATCTAGTGGGTAGTGAACTCCGACATAGATTCTGGATAGACCAACTAAAAAGGCCAGCCCCATAAGCGCCGGACCCAATTTTGATTTATAGTAAGTGAAAGCAAAAGCAATAACTGCCATAATTGAGGTATGCATGGAAGGGAATGCAGGATTGTTATCATGGGCAATTAAAGGTTTGACACTTAACGTTACAAATGGTCTGGGTTCAATATAGAAAAGTCTGATTAACATAACTAAAAGCAAGCAAACCCCCAATCCAAAAACAGCAAGCAAAATTGCCTTTTTCTCTTTGATTCCCATTTTTAATGCCATGGCAAAGATGAACACCAGTGTAAAGTAAATTAAGTATTTGGCTGCAAAGATCATTAGATCATCCGAAACTTGTGATTTGCCTGTCAAACTAAATATTAAGAAAAAAGCGGCTACATTATCCATTAAATTGTAAAATAGGGAAGAAAAATTATTAGTCCAACAACTGCTGCAGTGATAGAAGCAACTAAGACGGCTGCCGCAGAAATGTCTTTTGCCAGTTTTGCTCCCGGATGAATATTATCTACGAATTCATTAACCACTTTTTCAATGGCAGTGTTAGTAAGCTCCACAGTAATAACAAAACCAATGACTAAAATAATGATAATCCAGTCTCCGGTTGAAAGTTTTAAGTATAAAGATATAAGGATAACGATTAACCCGGCCAGTAAGTGAAATTTTAAATTAGGTTCTTCTTTTAATGCAGCAACTAAACCATCAAGAGCATATTTAAAAGAAAGTACATGAAATTTTTTAGGACTCACCTTTTTAGTATAACATGAGATCAACATAACCAACATGGCTTGACTTTAGGTTCAAAAATAGTTATATTAGGCTATGGGGAAGCTTAAGCTTACTGAGAAGTGCGGCATATTCGGGGTAATAGGAGCGGGTTTTGAGGCAGCACGGTTGGTACATCCGGGACTTTGGGCGCTACAGCACAGAGGCCAGGAATCTTCAGGAATTGCATCCTCAGACGGCAAGAAAATCTATCTTCATAAGGGTATGGGTTTGGTTTCTCATGTATTTGAGGAAAATGATTTAAGAAAGCTTAAAGGATTTTTAGCAATTGGCCATAACCGCTATTCAACTTCAGGTGATTCAATAGGATTACATGCCCAGCCGATTCTGGAAAAAATTACAGCGGGTCTATCCCTAGCTTTAGCTCATAATGGTAATCTTCCTTCGATTAAAAGATTAGAAGACTTCTTAAAGAAGAAAAAAATTTCCACTAAAGATTTAAATGATTCGGAGATGATAACAAAGGCTATTGCTGTTTATATGAAAGAAGGTCTATCAATTGATGAGGCAGTAAAAGAGGCCTATCCTTTATTTAGCGGTGTGTTTTGTTTATTGCTGATGGATAAGAGTAAAATAGTAGCTGTTAGAGACAGCTTTGGCATCAGACCGCTTTGTTTTGGTAAATTAAACGGTGGTTTTGTGGTTGCTTCTGAAACTTGCGCTCTGGATATCATCGGGGCAAAATTTATTCGGGAAGTTAAACCAGGGGAGATGATTGTTATAGACTCTAAAGGTTTAAAGAGTGTCCAAATAGAAAAAGGTAATCAAAAATTAGATGTATTTGAATATGTTTACTTTGCCAGACCGGATAGTGTGATTTTAGGTAAAAGTGTTGACCAGGTCAGGCAGAATTTAGGAAAAGAACTGGCAAAAGAAGTCAATATAAAAGCAGATATTGTAGTTCCTGTTCCTGATTCGGCTATCCCTGCTGCAATTGGTTTTTCCAGACAGTCTGGCATTCCTTTTGAAATGGGTTTAATTAAAAACCGTTATATTCACCGGACTTTTATTTCTCCGGAAAAGCATACCAGGGGTAAAATAGTTCAACTAAAACTCAATCCTGTAAGGCAGGCGCTGCAAGGTAAAAAGATAATTGTGGTTGATGATTCGATTGTCAGAGGCACAACTTCCAAGAAAATCATTAAGATGGTCCGGGATGCGGGGGCAAAGGAAGTACATTTACTTGTTTCCTCGCCGCCTGTGAAATTTCCGGATTTTTACGGTATTGATACTCCTAATCAAAAGGATTTGATTGCAGCCATAGAGAGTACTGAACAGATAAGAAAAGAATTGGGAGTTGATTCACTGCACTTTCTATCCTATCAAGGTTTAATAAGAGCTATTGGTTTGCCGGAAGACCGGCTTTGCACAGCCCTTTTTAATGGGAATTACCCGGTTGATATAGGTGAAAGGGCAAAAGAAGTGGATTTTAGTATAGCATGAAGAGACTGGCAGTTTTAATTTCTAATAAAGGAACGGGTACGAATTTACAAGCGATTATAGACGGGGTTGAAAGCGGGCAAATCATTGGCAAAATAGCAGCAGTTGTCTCCGATACACCGGATGCTCAAGGATTAAAAAGAGCCAGAAAGCATAATCTGCAAATTGAAATTTGTCCTAAAAAAGAAAATTTACTGCCTCTTTTGGAAAAACTTGCTCCTGACTATATTTGTTTAGCAGGCTGGAAACAAATTATTTTGCCTGAAGTGATTAACACATTTTCAAACAGGATTCTAAATACCCATCCGGGTTTAATTCCGGATACTTTGGACGGAGTAGTAAAAAACCCTGATGGTGCTGAGGGACTTTGGAACAGAGGAAAATTAACTGATGCAGCTATACAGAACTTCCTGGATCAAGACGCCGGCTATGCCGGTTGCACCAATCATTTTTTGTCTGATGAATTTGATTTTGGCAAAGTTTTAGGCAGATGTTTTGAGAAAGTTCAACCAGGAGATACTGTTGAATCTTTATATACCAGACTTAAGGTTAAAGAGAATAAACTATATGTTGATGTTCTGACAAAACTTTGCGGGGAGGAAAAATGAATGTTTTAGTAATTGGACAAAACGGCAGGGAACATGCTTTGGCTGTTTCTTACGCAAAATCTAAATCAGTTAAAAAAGTAATTATGACGCCGGGTAATGGTTTAACGGATTTTAATAGTCCCAAAATTAAAAATTATTCGACAGTTGCAATGATGGATTTTGAGGCAATTATTAAAGTGTGCAAAATAGAAGGTATAGATCTTGTTGATGTAGGGCAAGACGATATTATTGCAGCAGGATATGTAGATAAATTCGAAAGAATAGGCATAACTGCATTCGGTCCAACACAAAAAGCATCACAACTTGAATGGGATAAAAAGTGGGCGAGAAATTTTATGGTTAAATATAGTTTACCTATTCCAAAATTTAAAGCTTTCTCAAGCCAAAAAGAAGCAATTGATTACGTCAATAAACAAGCAGACCGATTGCTTTTTGTTAAAGCAACAGGTTTGGCTTTTGGTAAAGGGGTGATAAAAGCTACCAATAAAGCAGAGGCGATTTTTGCTATCGAACAAATGAAAAATTTTGGAAAGAGCGGCGGGATCTTTTTAATTGAAGAAGGTTTGATTGGAGAGGAATTTTCGCTTTTTGCTCTTTGCGACGGGAAAAATTATCAAATTATCAGTTGGGCACAGGATCATAAAACAATCTATGACAAAGATAAAGGGCCGAATACCGGTGGAGTCGGCAGTGTTGCTCCGGCTGGAGTAGTGACCAAAAAAATCCTCAAAGAAGTTGACAGAAATATTTTATTCCCTCTTATGAAAGGTATGCAAAAAGAAGGCAGGCCATATAAAGGAATATTATATTTGGGAGGAATGATAAGCAAAAGCGGCGTCAAGGTAATAGAGTTTAACGCCAGATGGGGAGATCCGGAGGCAGAGGTTATTTTACCTTCTATCAAAACAGATTATCTTAAAATAGCGCAGTCAATATTATCAGGAAAATTAAGAACTTTAAAAATAAAAATTGATAATAAAGTTAGAGTGAGTGTGGCAGGTTGCTCAAAAGGTTATCCCGGCGACTACTCGAAAGTTAAAGATAAAGAAATTATTGGTTTAAATAAAGCTATGAAATTACCCGGAATAACGGTTTTTGGATCCAGCATAGAGAGAAAAGGAGAAAGATTTTTTGTAAATGGCGGAAGAGTATTTTATATAGTAGGAGAAGGAAAAAATATTTTGGATGCGAGAAAAAAAGCATACAGGGCAATGAATTTGATTAGTATTGAAGGAAATAATTTACATTACAGAACAGATATAGGCTTCAGGGATGTTGAGCGAATGTCATCCCTGCGAAAGCAGGGATCCAATTATTGTATAGATTCCGGATCAAGCTCGCATCGCTGAAGCTTCGGCGAAGCGGGTCCGGAATGACAATGGAGAGTTAAATATTATGATACAAAAAGTAAGAGTTATTACAACTTACGGACCGGATTTAAAAGGGGAAAGTATCCTATCTGAAATTAAAACCAGACTAAAATTGAGATATGTTAATAAAGTGCAATCCATAAAAGTTTACAGATTAGAGGAAGTGCCTTTAAAGGATACAAAAGTACTAGCGGAAGCGCTTTTGTCTGAGCCGATTAATCAAAAATATACTATTAATGAGTCTATCACTTGCCTCGAAGGAGCTCGCCTCGCGAAGCGGGCCAAAGCCCTGCCTGCCGGCAGGCAGGCTCATCTTCGAGGTGGTCAACCGCCAATTGTTGAGATAGCTTATAAAAGCGGCGTAATGAATCCGGAAGTGGCCTCAATTCTAAAAGCTGCTGCTGATTTAAAGATTAAATTATCAGCTTGTGACACTTCTAACGAATATGCTTTTTTCGGAAACCTTTCCAGACGGGAAGCCATAAATATTGTTGACAAGTTAAATCTTTACAATAAGACAGTTGAGCAAATTGTAAATTATGAACCGGAAACCTTACTAATTCAAGGACAGCCAGGAAAGACTCAAATTGTCCCTATTAGATCCATGACAAATAATCAGTTAATGATGCTTTCAACAGATAAGTTATCTTTGAATTTAGAAGAAATGCAGGCAATTAAAAATTATTTTACAAAAATTAAAAGGAATCCTTCTGATTTAGAGCTTGAGACAATTGCTCAGACCTGGAGCGAGCATTCCGGCCACAAAACTTTTAAAGCAGAACTTGTTGTAAACGGTAAAAAGAAAGCGCCCCTTATTAAAAGAATAAAACAAGAGGCGCTTAAACATAAAAAAAATATTGTTTCAGCTTTTGTAGATAATTCGGGGATAATGGATTTTTATGATGGTTTTGGGATTTGCGGTAAAGTTGAAACTCACAATGCCCCCTCAGCCATAGAACCATATGGAGGCGCCATGACCGGATCCGGCGGGGTATTCAGAGACATTGCTGCAACAGGAAAAGGCGCAAAAAATATCGCCTCAACAGATATTTTTTGTTTTGCTCCGCTTGAATTGCCAGTCAAAGAAATCCCGGAAGGCTGTTTGCCTCCTGACTATCTTTTACAAAGGGTAGTAACGGGAGTTAAAGATTATGGCAATAGAATGGGGATTCCAACCAATAATGGTTCAGTCCATTTTCATCCTGATTTTAGAGCAAAACCCGCTGTCATAGTTGGGGCATACGGGATCTTACCGAAAAAATATGCCAAGAAAGACTTACCGGAATTAGGGGATTTGATAATTTGTGCGGGCGGTAGAACCGGTCGGGATGGTATACATGGGGCCACTTTTTCTTCAGGTGAGATGACAGAGCAAACAGCTAAAGTGAATTCCTCTGCAGTGCAAATTGGTAATGCCATTGAAGAAAAAAGAATGTTTGATGCATTGCTTGAGGTAAGAGATAAGGACTTAATTACCTTGGTTCAAGATTGTGGCGGTGGTGGATTTTCTTCTGCTATCGGTGAAATAGGTGAGAAATTAGGTGTTTCAATTGATCTTAAAAAAGCTCCATTAAAGTATCAAGGTCTTTCTCCATGGGAAATTTGGGTATCCGAATCTCAGGAAAGAATAATTGTAGTTATAGATCCTAAGAAGTTAAAAAGATTTGAAGAAATTTGTGCAAAGTATAATGTTGAAAACACAGTTTTGGGAAAATTTGACGGTAGCAAAAAATTAAATGTGGCTTTTGGAAAAGAGATTGTTTGCGATCTGGATATGCAGTTTCTGCATCACGGTTTACCGAAGAGGATTTTAGTTGCAAGGCAAAACAAAAGTCATTCCCGCTCGCTTCGCGAAGCGAGCGAAAGTGGGAATCCATATAACGTGGAAGCTCCAAAAAAGGAAAAGGAATGGATTGATGCACTAGTTAAGGTTTTGACTCATGGTAATGTGTGTTCAAAAGAACCAATTATTAGATTATATGATCATTCAGTCCAAGGAACTTGCGATTTGCAGCCCTTTACCGGAGTTAAACTAGACGGACCAAATGATTCACCGGTTCTCCGGCCATTTTTGGATAAAAAATACGGCATGGTTATTGCGCATGGGTTAAACCCAGTATTAAATAAAATTGATCCTTATTGGGGCAGTATTTGGGCAGGAGTAGAAGCTGTATCTAATTTTGTAGCAGTAGGTGGAAATTATAAAGAGGCCTCTTTTATAGAAAATTATATTTGGCCATTTCCGGATGAGGAGTCACTTTGGGATTTAGATAGATCGGTTGATGCGGTGATTGATTTAATGAAAGTTTTAAAGATTCCGGTAATATCCGGAAAGGACAGTTTGTCATCAACTTACAGGGGTAGGGGTAACAAAATAATTAAAATTCCACCCACTCTTTGCATGTCTGTTTTTGGCAAAATCAAAGATGTGAGTAAAACTATTACAGCAGATTTTAAGTTTAAGGATTCAACAATTGTTTTAGTTGGGAAATTAGATGATAGCTTGGGTGGATCAACGTATTTGGAAGTAAATGGGATACGGGGAACCAATGTACCAAAAGTAGATTTAAGAATGCTGCCTAAAACACTAAACAGTATTTACCAGGGTATTCAAAAAGGTCAGATTTTATCTTGCCATGATGTTTCTGAAGGCGGAGTTATCACTGCTATTTTTGAAATGTGTGTTGGCGGAAATTGTGGAGTGAAAATCCACCTCGGAGGAGTAACTATGTCACACCTCCGAGGTGACCGTATGGGCTCCTCGAAGGTGAAATTATTGTTTAATGAAACAGCAGGTACCTTTGTTGTAGAGGTGGAAAATGAAAAAGCTGCTAAAAAACTTTTCAAAAACGTGCCATTTATGATTTTAGGCAAGACACAGTCAGGGTCTGTTATAGAAGTAACAAACAGGAAGCCGTTGTTTAAAGCAAATATTGAAGAGTTAAAGAAGGTCTGGCAGCAGCTGATGAAGGAACTATTTGCATGAGCAAAAAACCTAAAGTATTAGTATTAAAAGCAGACGGCACCAATAGAGATGAAGAGATGGCATATGCATTTAAAATAGCTGGAGGCAATCCTGAAATTGTTCATGTTAATCAGTTAAGAAACGGTATCAAGAAAATGGAGGATTACCAAATTCTGGCTTTACCCGGAGGGTTTGCTTATGGCGATGATATTGTTTCCGGAAAAATTTTGGCAATTGAATTGACTTCATTTTTGGGCAGCCAAATGAAGAAATTTATAGAAAGGAAAAATACGGTCATCCTCGGAGTCTGTAACGGGTTTCAAGCGCTTGTTAGAACCGGCTTATTACCATTTAGAGACTTTGGGAAAATGTCAGTAAGTTTAACAAATAATGACTCCGGACATTTTGAATGCAGATGGATTAAACTTAAAATAGAGGAAAGTGTTTGTAAGTTTACAAGTGGTTTAGTTGGTAAAGTAGTTGATTATCCTGTGGCACATGGCGAGGGAAAGTTCTTTGCGCTAGATAAAACTTTAAACGAAGTAGAAAAAGAAAAGTTAGTGGTTTTTAGATACGCTGATGAGGAAGGTAATGCAACTATGGAATATCCTAAAAACCCCGCTGGTGCGCTAAATTCTGTCGGAGGAATTTGTGATCCAACAGGTAGGATTTTGGGATTAATGCCGCATCCTGAATGCTTTGTTAGGGCGGAGCAGCATTCAAACTGGAGAAGAGGTGAGGTCGAAGTTATGGGATTACCGCTTTTTGAAAATATGGTTAAATTTGTAAGGGAGGCTAAATGATAGTTTTAGTTGATTTTGGAGGACAAACTGCACATTTGATTACCAGAAGAATTAGAGAATTAGGTGTGGATTGCAAAATAGTTACACCAGAAGATGCACTTTATGTCATTGCGAACAATGACAATCCGGTTAGGGGTATAATTTTTTCAGGAGGGCCGGCTTCTGTTTATGAAAAAGATGCTCCAACAATTGATAAAAAAATATTTGATTTGCAAATTCCTATTTTGGGAATTTGTTATGGGCAACAGCTGCTTTGTCAGTTACTGGATGGAGAAGTAAAGGCAGGGTTTAAAAAGGAATTTGGTCCGGCGATATTAAGTTCAAAGTTCAAAGTTCAAAGTTCAAAGTTATTGAAAGGCATACCGGATGGGATAACAGTTTGGATGAGTCACGGAGATGAGGTAGTAAAAATACCAGCAGGGTTTGAGACGGTTGCAAAAACAAAGACTATTCCACATGCCGTAATAGAAAATCATAAAAAGAAAATTTATGGAATACAGTTTCATCCGGAAGTTATACATACGGAATTAGGTGAAAAAGTTTTGGAAAACTTTATAAAAGAGTGTGGGCTACAAGTCAAAAAACAACAAATAGATAAAACATTTGTTGAAAATATTATTTCTGACATCAAAGATTCAACTGTAGATGATAAAGCAATTTGTGCTTTATCCGGAGGGGTTGATTCCTCTGTTGCTGCACTTTTGGCACATCAGGCAATCGGGAATAATTTAACTTGTCTTTATATTGACTCAGGACTGATGAGAGATGGTGAAACAGATACATTAAAAAAAGTATTTGCAAGCCATTTTCATATGAATATACAAATCATTGATGCGAAGAAAGAGTTTCTAAATGGGTTAAAAGGAGTTTCTGATCCGGAGCAAAAAAGAAAAATAATTGGCAGAACTTTTATCCAAATTTTTGAAAAAGAAGCAAAAAAGGTTAGCGCTAAATTTTTAGTCCAGGGGACTATTTATCCTGATGTTATAGAAAGCGCCGGTGGCAGCAAACATGCCCAAGTTATAAAATCTCATCATAATGTCGGCGGATTACCTGATGGTATGAATTTAGTTTTAATAGAACCTCTAAGAAATTTTTATAAAGATGAAGTCAGAAAAATTGGCAAGATTTTAAAATTGCCTGATGAAATCACCAATAGACAACCTTTTCCCGGACCCGGACTTGCTGTCAGAATAATAGGTGAGGTAACTGAAGAAAAATTGGAAATATTAAGACAGGCAGATAAAATAGTCCAGAAAGAATTAGAGAATTTAGAAGGAAAACTTTGGCAAGCATTTGCAGTTTTTACATCTATTAAAACAACGGGGGTAAGAGGTGACCAGAGAGCATACGGAGAAACGATTGCCATTCGGGCAATTGAGGCACAAGATGCCATGAGCGCCAATTTTGCCAAACTCCCGTATGAATTACTTGAAAAGATTTCTACAAGGATTGTAAATGAAATACCCCAAGTAAACCGTGTGGTGTATGATATTACCAACAAACCACCAGCCACCATGGAATGGGAATAATTAATTGAAAATTATAGTTTTATATATTCTTCTCTTGCAGGGCCGGTGGAAATAAGTTTGACTGAAATTCCTAAAAAGTTTTCAATAAATTTCACATAACTTTGGCAGTTTTTGGGAAGAGCTTTAAAACTTTTTACTTTTGTGATGTCTTCCTTCCACCCTGGTAATTCTTTATATACAGGTGTAAGTTTATTAAGTTCTTCATATCCGCAACTGCTGTAGGGAATTTTAATAGATTGCCTGCCTGCCGGCAAGGCAGGCTTCGTCGCTTTGCTTCTCGCAATGACAGAAGGAGACAGTTCGTATCCTATACAAACTTTAATTTTTTTCAGGCCCGATAAAATATCAATTTTGGTGATGGTTACTTCTGTGACTCCGGACACTTCACAAGCAAATTTGACTGCTTCTAAATCCAACCAGCCGACTCTTCTGGGTCTTCCTGTAGTGGTACCATACTCATGTCCAACTTCCCGGATTTGATTAGCTATTTTATCAAAAATTTCTGTAGGCAGAGGGCCTCCCCCAACTCTTGAGGTATATGCTTTAACAATACCAATAACATGAGAAATTTTTTGAAGTGGAATTCCTGCCCCTGTGTTTACAGCTCCAGGAATCACATTAGAGCCGGTGGAAAAAGGGTATGGGGAAAAATCTATATCCAACATCACCCCATGGGCTCCTTCCAGCAGAATATTCTTTTTAGCATCAATTGCTTTCTTTAAAATTTGGTAAGTATCAGCCACATATGGCAAAATTTCTTTTCTTAATTCTGCAATTTTTTCCAATTCTTTTTTAATTTTAATTTCAGAAACTCCAAAGGTTTTTAAGATTTCATTTTTAATTTCGGTTTGAAAAGTAAACTTTTCAACAAATAAATCCCAGCGGACTAATTCATAAATTCTTATTCCGTTATAACTTACTTTGTCCGAGTAGGTAGGACCAATACCTCTTCCTGTTGTCCCTAATTTATCTTTTCCCCTGGCATTTTCTAAAGCAATATCTAACGCTTTATGGTAGGGTAATATGAGGTGGCATCTGTCAGATATAAAAAGCCTGCCGTCAACTTTAACACCATCATTTACAAACATATTTATTTCTGAAACTAAAACCTCTAAATCAATTATTACACCGTTGGCAATTACACATTTAGTATTTGGATGTAAAATTCCTGAGGGGATTAGATGCAGTGGATATTTTTTGCCGTTAACTACAATTGTATGTCCTGCATTATTGCCGCCATGAAAGCGGACTACATAATCTGCGGTTTGTGCAAGAAGATCAACAATTTTCCCTTTACCTTCATCACCCCATTGCGTCCCAACTACAACAGATACCTTGTTCATGCAGGTATTGTATCATATCATTAAAGAGATCCTCAGCGTATTTTTGACTTTTGATAGTCTATTTAATATAATAAGTTATGGGAATTATAGATTACACAATAGTAACGCTTGGATCTCACTCAGCCCTGCAAATTCTCAAAGGGGCAAAAGATGAAGGCTTTAAAACTGCAGTAGTTGCCACTCCGGATAGAATTGCTCTCTATAGTTTATACAATAATTTCATTGATGAGGTTTTAGAAATTGACTCTTGGACTGATTTTCCAAAACTTGAAAAACAGTTACAAAAAAGAAATGCCATTATTATTCCACACGGGTCTTTCGTGGCTTATTTAGGGATGAATCAAAATAAAAATATGAAAGTTTCATATTTTGGGAATAAATCTGTTTTGGACTGGGAAGAAAATAGAAAAATGCAAAGGCTTTGGATGGAGCAGTCTAATGTTAAAGTACCGCACAGGTTTAAAAAGGGAGATAAAATTGACAGGCCGGTAATTGTTAAATCATATGGGGCAGCTGGAGGAAAAGGATACTTTACAGCCAGAAATCAAAAAGAATTTGATGAAAAATTGAATAAATTTACCGAAGAGAGATTTATGGTGCAGGAGTATGTTATCGGAGTGCCGTTATATTTTCATTTCTTTTATTCTCCTTTAACAGAGAAGGTTGAAGTTATGAGTATTGATAAAAGATATGAAACAAACGTTGATTCATTAGGAAGAATTCCTGCCAAAAATCAAAAAGGATTAAATATCGAGCCTTCCTTTGAGGTGGTGGCCAATATTCCATTAGCAGTTAGGGAATCAATGTTAGCTGGTGCAGTTTCAATGGCAGAAAGAGTAGTAGAGACTTCTAAAAAATTGATTTCTTCTAAAGGGCTGTTTGGTCCGTTTTGTCTGGAAACAATTATTACCTCATCTGAGGAAATTTATGTGATAGAAATTTCTGCCAGAATTGTAGCCGGGACCAATTGTTTTATTGACGGATCACCCTATGCTTATTTAAATTATAAAGAGCCGATGAGTACCGGTAGAAGAATTGCACGGGAGATTAAAGAAGCTATAAAGAAAAATAAGCTAAAGGAAGTATTGGATTAAACTCAAAACTCAAATGTCAAAACTCAAAACCAAGTCAGACTTGGTCAAAACTACAACTAAAAACTTAAAAGTAAAAGATATTACAATTTCGGTGTTAGGCAGCCATTCTGCATTAGATGTTTGCAGGGGAGCAAAGGATTTGGGGTTTAAAACTTTGGTAGTTGCGCAAAAGGGAAGAGATAAAACTTATGCCAAATATTTTAAGTCTCGGGACAATTTGGGGTGTGTTGATGAAGTAATAGAACTAGAAAAGTTTGCTGATATTTTAAATGAAGATATCCAACAGGAATTGCTAAAAAGGAACGCTATATTTGTTCCCCATAGATCTTTTGAAGTATATATTAATGATTACAATGCCATTGAAAATAAATTTAAAGCGCCGATATTTGGCAATAGATTTTTACTAAAAGTAGAAGAGCGTGGTGTTAAACTAAATCAATATGATTTATTAGACAAAGCCAATATTCGTTATCCTAAACAATTTAATCCTGTACCAGACGGTACGGGACCAAAAGAAATCGATAGACTTTGTATTGTCAAAGTCCTAGAAAAGATGAGAGGGTATGAGCGGGCTTTTTTCCTGGTTGATTCTTATGCCGGATATCAACATGAATCACAACGGTTAATAGATGAAGGTAAAATAACAAGAGAAGCCTTGGACAAAGCAGTGATAGAAGAGTTTGTAGTTGGAGTACAGGTCAATTTTAACTTTTTTTATTCTCCCCTGAATAAAAGGTTAGAATTAATAGGTACTGATACCAGAAGACAAACTAATCTTGATGGGATACTTAGGTTAACTGGGAATTTCCAACAAAAGGTTATGGAAGATAATAGAGTACAGATTAAATACGAAGAAGCAGGACATATTGCGGTAACAGTTTTAGAGTCACTCTTAGAAGATGCTTTTTTAATAGGCGAGAGGTTTGTGGAAGCAGCGAAGCAGTTAGTAAGTCCCGGAGTGATTGGCCCATTCGGTTTACAAACAGTTATAACAGCGGGTCCTCCTAAAAAAGAAATTATTGTATTTGATGTTTCGCCCAGAATGCCGGGAAGCCCAGGAATTTTTGCAACTCCATATAGCGGATATTTATATGGACAAAATATCAGTATGGGGAAAAGAGTAGCTATGGAAATCAAAGAAGCTGTCCGGAAAGGAAAATTAGAAGAGATTCTGACCTAACAACTTGGACATACAAACAAAGTACGCTTTAATTTCTGTTTACGATAAAACCGGTATTTCGGATTTTGCTAAAGTTTTAGAAAAAATTGGCTATACAATTATTTCTACCGGAGGAACTTTTAAGACCTTAACAGATGCAGGTATAAAAGTAGTACCAATAGAAGAAATTACAGGTAATCCCCGAGACAGTTTTGATGGTAGGATGAAAACCATCAGTTTTCAAATAGAATCCGGTATCTTGTTTGACAGAGAAAATCCTGATCATGTAAAACAAGCAGAGCAGTTAAAAGTTCCACAAATTGATATTGTAGTTTGTAACCTTTATCCTTTTGAAGAAAAACCGGGTGTTGAAACAATTGATGTTGGCGGGTCAACTATGATTAGAGCAGCTGCCAAAAATTATAAAAGTTGTTTGGTGGTAGTTAGTCCAAATGATTATGGGCAAGTAGCAAAAGCTTTAGAGAGCGCTAATGTGGATGAAAAATTAAGACAGGACTTGGCAGCAAAAGCTTTTTACTATTTATCATTTTACGATTCCCAAATTGGCAACTTTTTCTCTAAAGAAAAGTTTCCTAAAGAAGTTACGGTTCCACTTCGCCAAGCAAAAGTTTTACGCTACGGAGAAAATCCTCATCAAAAAGGAGTTTTGTATGTTATGCCAAAAACAAACTCACCCTTATCTAAATTAGAAAAACTTTGGGGTAGGGATTTATCTGGTACCAATATTGGTGATATCTATTCAGGACTGGAAACCGTTAGGCAATTTAAAGAGGCTGCTGCCACAGTGATAAAACATTTAAGCCCTTGTGGCATTGCAACAGGAAAGGATCCGCAAGAAGCTTTGGCCAGGGCCATAGAAGCTGATCCGGTTTCCGCTTTTGGCGGTGTGATTGTTTTAAATAACCCAATGGATTTGGAAACTGCCAGGCTTGTGGCAAAATTTAAAAATGAGTCTGAGGGAAATATTGATATCGTGGCAGTCCCGAGCATCACTAAAGACGCCTTAGAGTTTTTAAAAGGAATCAGAAAAAGTATGGGTATTTATACCTTTGGACCAATCCCCACTCAAAGAAGCGAAAAATGGGATCTGAAATATTTTGCCGGAGCTGTTTTACTGCAGGATTTTGACGACAATGTTGAGAATTCTTTTGGAAATTGGGAAATTGTGACAAAAAATAAACCTGCTCAAAAACAAATAGAACAAATGAAATTTGGTTTTAAGGCAGTAAAAGCGGTCAGGTCTAATGCGGTAATAGTTATAGATAGTCAAATACCAATGACCCGGGGTATTGGATCCGGACAGACATCAAGGATTGGGGCTACAAAGATTTCACTGGAGCAGGCAGGCGACTTTGCAAAGGGAGGGATTTTAATTTCCGATAGC
>MFCX01000003.1:32605-40202 GCA_001777055.1 Candidatus Daviesbacteria bacterium RIFCSPHIGHO2_02_FULL_39_12
TTGCAAAAGATTATGGTATAGCTGAAATTTTAGAGCAAGGCGGATCTGTAAATGATCAAGCCTCAATTGATGCAGCAGACAAGTATGGGATTGCTATGGTATTCTCAGGAAGGAGAGCATTTAGACATTGACACTTATGTTATCCCGTACTTGATACGGGATCTATATAGATTCCTGCTTTCGCAGGAATGACAGGAGCAATATATGAACAAAACTGATTACTCAAATTACACCAGCCCATTTTCCTGGCGTTATGGTTCAAAGGAAATGAGAAGAATATGGTCTGAAGAGAATAAGTATAGGTTGTGGAGGAGAATTTGGGTTGAGCTGGCGAGAGCGCAATCCAAAGAAGGATTAGTTGGAAAAGATGAATTAGAGGATTTAGAAAAAAATGAAGATAATTTGGATATAGAGAGGATCTGGGAAATTGAAAAGGATACCCGTCATGATGTAGTTGCAGCCATCAAAGAGTTTGCTGAAAAAGCTAAAGTAGGCGGAGGGAAAATTCATCTTGGCGCTACCTCAATGGATATCAGTGATAATGCTGAAGCTTTAAGGATAAAAGAAGCATTGAATATTTTAGAGACTCAGTTAAAACTTCTTCTTGAAACATTTGGAGAAAAAATTAAAAAATATGCAAGCCTTGTTTGTATGGGATATACCCATTTACAGCCGGCAGAACCCACAACTTTAGGCTATAGATTTGCCTTTTATGCCCAAGATTTATTAATGGATTTAGAGTTTTTGCAATTTGTTAAACAACAACTTAAAGCTAAGGGTATGAAGGGAGCAGTGGGTACTTCAGCCGGCTATGTGAAGTTACTGGATGAGACGAAAGCCGAAGCGATGGAATCAGGGGTGTTGGGGAGGTTGGGAATAGAGGAATTTGAAATTACCAACCAAACTGCACCTCGAAAAATAGAAATATGGATTGGCGATTTACTTTCATCCACTGCTCAATCTTTATATAAATTTGCTTTTGATTTAAGGATTATGCAATCTCCTGGTTTTGGCGAGTGGCAAGAGCCTTTTGGTAAGGCACAAGTTGGTTCCTCTGCCATGCCTTTTAAGAAAAACCCAATAAAGTCTGAACAAATTTGCTCGCTTGCTAGACTAGTCTCAAATTTATCTAAAATAACTTGGGATAATGCTGCCCATATGTTACTTGAAAGAACACTTGATGATTCAGCAAATAGGAGGGTAGCCATACCGGAAATGTTTTTGGCATTAGATGAGATGCTTGGTTCAGCAATTAATATTGTTGAGGGTTTAACTATAAATGATAAACGAATAACTCTAAACCTAAATACTTATTGGCTGTTTTCAGCAAGCGAATTAATAATTGTTGAGGCAGTGAAAAAGGGCGCTGACAGACAAAAGATGCATGAAGTCTTGCGGGAGATTTCGATGGAAGCCTGGAATCAAATGCATATTGGGAAAGATAATCCAATGGAAAGTCTACTTTTGGAAAATAAAGAAATTAAGAAATATTTAAAGGCAGATGAAATCAGAAAATTATTAAATGCCAAAAATCATATTGGCAATGCTACAAAAAAGGCTTTGGAGCTTGTAAATAAAATTACAAGTATGGTTAAATGAAGTAGTTTTAAACATGAAAAAGATATTAGTCATAGTTGGTTCTGATTCGGATCTGCCTAAAATGGATGAGGCAACAAAAATCTTGAAAGGGTTTGGAGTGGAGTATGAATTAACAATATCTTCCGCGCATAGGTCTCCTGACAGAACAGAAAAATTAGTCGATGAATTCCGAAAGCAAGGCGGCAAAGTTATTATTTGTGCAGCCGGAATGGCTGCGCATTTGGCTGGGGTGGTGGCAGCACAATTTCCTTTACCGGTGATTGGAGCGCCTATGGAAAGCGGAGTATTACACGGGGTTGATGCGTTACTTTCCACAATGCAGATGCCTCCGGGGATTCCGGTTGCCACAGTGGCTATTAATGGCGCAAGAAACGCAGGCATTTTGGCAGTGCAAATTTTAGCAGTTTCTGATAAAAATCTTGAGAGGAAATTACAAGAATACAAAAAAAAATTAGCTGTAGGTATAGAGGAAAAAGCAAAAAAAATGAAGTAAAAAGGAGAGGTGCCAACCTAGTCCACCTCGAAGGTGTCCGGAAGATGACAAGGAAAAAAATCTTAGAATCTCTGCCCCATGTTTTAAAAACAATTAATCTGCCAAAATTAGGTAAAAAATACAGCGGTAAAGTGCGGGACTTTTATATATTAGATAAAAGTCGGGTGATAGTTACCACAGACAGACAATCCGCTTTTGATGTAATTTTAGGACACATTCCCTTTAAGGGCGCTGTTTTAAATCAGTTAGCAGCTTTTTGGTTTGAAAAAACCGGAAGAATCATCCCGAATCATTTAATTTCTGTACCAGATCCTAATGTTTCTATTGCAAAAAATTGCACAGGGATTCCAATTGAGATGATTGTTAGAGGTTACATTAGTGGAGTCACTAACACTTCTATTTGGGGTTCTTATCAAAAAGGAGAAAGAGTGATTTATGGAATTAAATTCCCGGACGGGTTAAAGAAAAATCAAAAGCTACCTAAACCTGTGATTACTCCAACTACTCATGGCGGGGGAAAAAATGGACATGATGAGAGACTGACAGAAAAAGAGATTCTACAAAGAAAAATTGTCACCCCCAAAATATGGATACAGATGAAAACGGCAGCTTTGGAACTTTTTGCATTCGGCAGCAAGCTATGTAAAAAGCAAGGACTGATTTTAGTGGATACTAAATACGAATTTGGATTGGATGATGAAAGAAGATTAACTTTAATGGATGAAATACATACCCCGGATTCGTCCCGTTTTTGGATTGCAAAAACTTACCGGGACCGTTTTAAAAAAGGACTGGAACTGGAAAATTTTGACAAAGAATTCTTGCGGCTTTGGTATGCCCAAAGAGGTTATAAAGGTGATGGTAAACCTCCGGAAATGAGCGAACAATTAATTGTGGATTTGACTAAAAGATATATTGCAGTTTTTGAAAAAATAACCGGTGAAACATTCCAATTCTTTAATTACCCAATAGACAAAAGAATCAAAAATAATTTAAAATATCTATATGCCAAATAGTAATGGTTTTGTGCTTTTAACAGGAACGGCAAATGTAAAGCTTGCTCAAGACGTTGCCAAAATTATAGGAAAGCAAGTTGATGAAACCGTTACTGTTTTTGCCGACGGTGAAAAAAGGATTATCATCCCGGAGAATTTAAGAAAGAGGGATGCTTTTATCATCCAGCCCACTTGTCCGCCGGTTGACTCTTCAATTATGGAACTTTTATTAATAATTGATGCAGCAAAAAGATCATCTGCTTCTGAGGTATCAGCGATAATTCCATATTTTGGATATTCCAGACAAGACAGAAAAGACAGACCAAGAGTACCGATTTCCGCATCTATTATTGCAAGACTGATTGAATACACGGGAGCAGACAGAATTGTGACTATTGATATACATAGTGAACAGGAACGGGGTTTTGTAGAAATTCCCTGGGATAATTTATATGCCAGCTACTCATTTTTACCTGTTTTAAAAGAGCATTTTAAGAAAAATCTGGTAATTGCCTCACCTGATAAAGGCGGAGTTTTAAAGGCTGCTTTTTATGCAGATTTATTGGGCGCTGACGGTATAGCAATAGTTTATAAAGAAAGGAATGTTGAAAAGGCAAATGAAAGCAAGGCTTTGGATTTAGTTGGAGAGGTGGAAGATAAGGATGTATTGATTGTGGATGACATGATTGATACTGCGGGGACACTTTGTGAAGCTGCAAAATTAATAAAGATTAAAGGGGCAAAGAGCGTATCGGCTGCTGCAACCCATGGACTTTTTTCCGGTCCTGCTCCAAAAAAAATTGCGGAAGCAAATCTTAATAAAATCTTTATTACAGATACCGTACCTCTAAGAGATGAGATGAAAAACAGTTCGAACTTGGTAATTGTTTCTGTTGCCAAGCTGTTGGCTGAGGCAATTGAATGTATACACAGTGGTAATTCAATAAGTGAGAGATTAATTCCTAAAGCCCACAGGACTTATGGAGAAAGACGCTAACGGAGATTTAAGGCATCTTCTTTAAAGGTGATATATTTTGGCGCTATTACGACTTGTTTTTCGCCTTCTTGAACTTCTCCTGCGTTCCAAGATTTGAAGTTGTTCCTTTGAGCAATTTCCTGAGCCTTCTCTATTTGATCTTTAGGTAAGTAAATTGCAAAACCTGCACCCATATTAAAGGCGGAATACATTTGCGCGTCACTATTTCCGCAGTGCTGCTGAATAAATTTAAATATTGGGGGAATTTGAGGGATTAGGGTGATTAGATAGGTAAGCTCTTTGTTTGCTCTCATCAGTTTACGCCATCCATGGCCAGTGATATTAACCATATAATGAATATCTACCCCACTTTCAAACAAATCCTTTATTAAATTAACGTATATATGAGTGGGAGTCAGTAGTGTTTCGCCGTAACCTTTTCCATCAGCAAGTTTAGTTTGATAACGTTGAGGCAAGTTTTGAGTAATAGTTCTTGCCAAAGATAATCCATTTGCATGAATACCGCTGCTTTCAATCAGTAAAATTGCATCTCCTGCCTGCAATTTATCCCCTAAAGTAAGTCTGCTTTTAGGTTTGCTAATACCTATAGCTGCTCCTGCCAGATCCAAAGTCTTCGCATTGATAATACCGGAAAGAGAGGGTGTTTCACCGCCACCCCAGCTACAGCCGGCAAGCTGGCAAGCCTTTGTCCAACCGGTTACTAAATCCTTCATCTTCTTTTGATTAGCAAACCACTCTGGCCCCCCGGTTCCAAAATATGCATTAACCACTTGCGGCAAGGCTCCGACTGTCAGCAAGTCATTAACAATTGCTGCAACTGTATCCTGTGCAACAACGTCATAAAAAGTTTTATCTGATACTTTACTCATTTCATCTGCCACTAAATTTTTGGTGCCTAGACCCTCAACTACGAACGCTCTATAAGCATCCTCTTCCTCCCAAACATAGGCAGATTCACCGCGGCTGCCGGAAATTTCTTTATATCCAAATTGATCAAGATTTTTGGCGGTTTGCAAACCCGTTTTTTGGGCAAGTCTTTTTAGGGGATCTAAAACATCATAATCAACGCCAGCTGCAGAATAACTGATTTTTGCCTTGCTCATCTTCCTAATATAGCATAATATGTAAACTTCTACACTAAAGTACGGCAGATGCAGATAATTGATGATTTTTTAAATAACATCACTATGTACCGGTTGGCGCTTTACTGCTTAATTTTCTTTTTGGCTGTTGCTGCAATTTTAAGTTTTTTTAATGTTTTGCCTTTCAATTTGTTATCATTACTTTTTTCCGTTGCTATTTTAGTGGTTATATGTTCGATTACAAATAGGATTTTTGCTAAAGTTTTTAATGTTCCTACTAATGTTGAATCCATCTATATTACAGCTTTAATTTTAGCCTTGGTTATTACCCCAATTAAGAATACTCATGAGATAACCTTCTTTATTTGGGTGGCAATTTTGGCCATGGTTTCTAAATATATTTTGGCTATCAATAAAAAACATATTTTTAATCCGGCAGCATTAGCAATTTTTTTAACAGCGATCATTATTAATCAATCAGCCAGCTGGTGGGTAGGGACTTTGTGGATGGCGCCAGTTAGCTTAGTTGGAGGATTATTAATCGTAAGAAAGATAAGAAAGTTTAGCTTGGTATTGAGTTTTTTCTGTGTTACTTTAATTATTATCTTAGGAAATGTATTTTTGAAAGGGGGAAACGTATTATCATCTGCCCAAAATTTAATTTTAGATACACCTATACTATTTTTTGCCTTTATTATGTTAACAGAACCGCAAACAACTCCTCCTACTAGAAAAAAGCAGGTAATATACGGAGGATTGGTTGGTTTATTATTTACCCTTACTCCGGAACCAGCACTTTTAATAGGAAATATTTTTTCCTATTTAGTTAGTCCGAAGGAGAGATTTGTTTTAAAGTTAAAAGAAAAAATTAGAATCGCCAAAGATACTTATGATTTTGTCTTTGGGCTTGAGAAAAAATTGTCATATTTACCCGGACAATATATGGAGTGGACATTAGGACATAGTAATCCTGACAGTAGGGGAAACAGAAGATTTTTTACGGTAGCGTCTTCTCCTACAGAGGACAATTTGAGGATTGGGGTAAAGTTTTGTCCGGAGCCTAGTTCATTTAAACAAACGCTTCTAGGCATGGACTCAAATGATAAAATTATCGCTTCACAATTGGCAGGCGATTTTACTTTGCCAAAAGATTTAAATAAAAAACTGGTATTTATGGCAGGAGGAATAGGAATAACTCCCTTTAGGAGCATGATTAAGTATCTTTTGGACACAAGGGAACGGCGTGATATAGTTTTACTGTATTCTAACAAAACAATAGAGGATATTGCCTATAAAGTAATACTTGATAAAGCCGGCAATGATTTGGGTATAAAAATTATTTATGTTTTGACTGATGCTAAAAATATTCCTGCTAAATGGGAGGGAAAAATAGGCCCGATTGATGAGCAAATGATCCGTCAGATAGTGCAGGACTATTTTAAAAGAATATTTTATATTTCTGGGTCACATTCAATGGTAACAGCTTTTGAAAAGAGTTTAAAAAATATGGGTATATCTGGCAGTCAAATTAAAGTAGATTTTTTCCCTGGATATGCCTAAAAAGAAATATTGGTCTAATAAGGTAACAAGAACCAGTAATGCATTAGATTTGGATAGAGGCGTATTTACATGGAAAGATCCTCAAAAAATTGCTGCTTCTTTAAAAAAGTCTGCTGAAACAAGTACCAGAAAAAAGACTACCTCTTTTCAGTCTGCCATGAGTATGCTTAATCTTTATATTAATAGGGCTGGTAAGAATTTAGATCCAAAGCAAAAAGAGATTTTACAGGAGGTGAAAGCAGAATTAAGAAAACTATTTGGTAAAACTAGTAGCCAAAGTAGTATATAATTTGCAAATTAACAAATCATTTCCCCATACCCCAATTTTTTTAACACTAGTTTTGTCTGTTGTCTTAATCGGTGTAATGATGGGAAGCGTTTTACTTTTTATCCATCTTATTTCTGCAAACAGCCTCCAAGACTTAAATGGTTCACAAAGTTTGTCTATGAGTAGCCCTAATCTTCTTAATGTTCCGGCTACTTTACCCAGTTCACCAAAACCGGAAGTGGCAGGTATTGATAGCGGGAATGCAAATAAGCTGTATGGACCGTCTGTATCCCCAACACCTCAACCTACCGGGGAGCCTACTCCCACGCCGACTCCTAGTCCAAGCCCAACTCCAACTCCTGAACCAACATCTGCGCCAACTCCCGTTCCGGATCCGACTGCTACCCCTACCCCGACGCCTGGACCAACCGCCACACCCAGCCCAACTCCTGAACCAACTCCTACTTCCACCCCTACACCGGAACCTACGCCTACGCCGACACAGGGTCCATAAGTATTTATGAGGAATTTTTTTATAATTTTAGTAATCCTTTTCATGCCGGGTTAGATGATGAAGAGGTGTCCTGGAAATGAAGCAGAGTT
>MFCX01000004.1 GCA_001777055.1 Candidatus Daviesbacteria bacterium RIFCSPHIGHO2_02_FULL_39_12
CTTGGTTACTTAACTCCTCAGGAAAAAATGGTACAGTTACAATCCGGTACCTCATAACTCCAGTGGTGGGATTCCACTTAGAATGTACGAACTGGTAAGATAGTTTTGCTTTTAACCTATAGTTATGATAGAATATTTCTTCTATGCCTGAATTACTGAGCAGAGGTTTTGAGGCGGAAGTTTATTTCATTACCCCAGAACAAAGATTGCTAGTTCCTAATGCGGATGTTGTTAAAGATCAATTCTCCAAAGATCCTGCTTCATATTTAAAAGGTCTTTATGAACTGGTTATTGCTCACTCGTTGTTTCCGGAACACTTTATTGATGTGGTTGCTGCTAAGAATTACCATCCTTTTAGGAATACTCATCTGGTGTCTTCAATCGCATACGAACTCCAAAGACTAACCGTAGGACACAGGTTTCTCACATATTCTAGACTGGCAACAGTTGCAGAAAATCATGCTACTTATACCTCCCATGCTGTCAGAAGCGGGAGAGGCAGAGATAAAAAATCCTCACTCGACTGCCCTGACTGTATAAACCATGATAGATTACATGGGTCAAGAAGCTTTATAGAATCTGTTCAGAATGCAGCCAATAGAATTTATGATGCAGGAATTGTTATTGCATCTGATATAACTGATGTGTGTGTAAACCCTGAAGGTAACCAAGCGATCCTTTTTGAGGTTGGCTCTATAAACAGACCACGTCTTTCAGGATATTTGTATAGATTACAAAATCCTACTGGTATGCAAGCACATGCCCTTGAATTATTACAGAAATATGAAGAACTGGATTATCAAACACCACGGTTGGAAGAATGGATTCCTCTTTAACTTAAAAGCTTTTCCAAAATAGGTTTTAACTTGGAGATATCAGCTTTTCCTGAAGAAAGCCTCATTACCCCACCGATTAGAACTTGTAAGGCAGTTTCTTTGCCTTTTCTGTAATCCTCTACAGCTTTAGGATTCTCTTTTATGACTTGCTTTGCTAGTTTTCCCAGTTTTTCTTCATCTGCTATAACTCCTTTATGTTTACCTAAAATTTCTTCTATTATCTTGGCCGGTAAAGTTTCTTCAATATTAATTTTCCGATTAATTATAAAATTTGCCAATTGCTTAGCATCCACAGCATGCTTTTTGCCATCCTGAACAGCTTCTTCAAAAAATTCTGCTATTCCTTTAGTATCCGTTAAGACTGCAGCTTGCGCTTTTGTTAATCCAAAATCTTTTTCAAATCCTTTGCTTTTATTTTGCGGCAATTCAGGAAGTGCGTCTTTTATCCTTTGGATTTTTTCTTTACTCAAAATTAATTCAGGCAGATCCGGCTCGGGAAAATAGCGGTAATCATGAGCCTCTTCCTTACTCCTCTGAATATATGTACACTTTTTGTCCTCATTCCATCCTCTGGTTTCTTGAGCAATTTTTTCCCCTTTTTCCAAAACCTCAATTTGACGCTTAATTTCATACTCAACTGCCGCAACCATGAATCTAAATGAGTTTATATTTTTTAGCTCAACTCTATATTTTGGTAACTCCCTTTCCCCTTCACGCTTCACGCTTATATTGGCTTCCAGTCTCATCTGCCCCTTCTCCATATCAGCCTCAGAAACTCCTAAATATCTAAAAATCTGCTGCAGCTTTTTAGCATAATCCCTTATTTGAGAAGTTTGGGTAAAATCAGGTTCTGTCACTATCTCAACTAAAGGCACACCGGACCTATTAAAATCAATCAGTGTTCCGTATTGAATTCCAAATTGATGCACCAATTTGGCTGTGTCTTCTTCCTGGTGCACCCTATTAATTCTGATTTCTTTCTCTTCTCCATTATCCCCTACAACCCACAACCTACCGCCTATACATAAAGGCCACCTATATTGAGAAATTTGGTAACCTTTTGGCAAATCAGGGTAAAAATAATTCTTTCTTTCAAAAAGAGATTTTTTGGTTACCGTACAATTTAAGGCCAGACCAATTTGGATGCATTTATTAACGGCCTCCTCGTTTATATAAGGCAGGGCGCCGGGTAGACCTAAACATACAGGACATGTGTGAGTATTCTGCTCTGCTCCAAAATAGTCAGCAGAACACCTGCAAAACATTTTGGAGACCGTATTTAATTCAACATGCACCTCAAGCCCAATTACCGGTTCGTATTTCATAACTCTGGTTTTTCTTTATGCCAATTTGTTGCTTGTTCATATTTATAAGCCACATTTAATATTAAACTTTCAGAAAACTGGGGACCAATCACCTGCAATCCCACCGGCAAACCATTTTTTGTAAAACCACAGGGGATGCTTATTCCCGGAAGACCTGCTATGGTTGAGGGCTCAACCAACACATCCGCCATTTCTCCAAACATCGGATGGTTTTTAGAAGATCCTAGAGGTAAAGCAACCGAAGGGCTGGTTGGCCCTACAATAACATCTACCTCCTTAAATGCCCTGTTAAAATCTTCCACAATAACAGTCCTTACCTTTTGGGCTTTGGAATAATATTGATCATAATATCCCGCAGATAAAACGTAAGTCCCAAGCATTATTCTTCTTTTGGCCTCTTCACCGAAATAGCTTCTATCATTACCAAACCTAATCCCGTCATATCTTGCCAAATTAGACGAAACTTCTGCCCTTTGTAAAATTGTATAAACCGCAATGGCATATTTCGGATCAAAAAGTTTTATCTTTTTAATCTTTACTCCTAATTTTTCAAACTCTTTTAAGACATCCTCCACTTTTTGTTTAACTTCATCTTCCACTCCCGTAAAATAATCATCCGACACCCCGATTGTTAATCCTTCAATATTATTAGATAAACTTTTTGTATAGTCTTCTACTGTTTTTGGCGATGTGGTTGCATCAAATAAGTCTTTTCCGGCTAAAACTTGCAGCATAATTGCGCTGTCCTCAACGGTTTTAGCAATAGGTCCCGGACAATCGAGTGATGAACCCATGGCTATCACACCATAACGACTTACCCTTCCGTAAGTCGGCTTTAGTCCGACTACTCCGCACCAAGCGGCTGGTTGCCTAATTGATCCTGCCGTCTCAGACCCTATTGCGCCGATTGTTTCATCAGCTGCGATACTGGCTGCGGATCCGCCCGAAGATCCACCAGGCAAATAATTAATATCCCAAGGATTTTTAGTTAATCCGTAATCTGAAGTTTCAGTGGATGACCCATGTGCCCAGGCATCCATATTTGTTTTACCCAAAATTACCACTCCTGCTTCTTTTAATCTGACAACAACTGTAGCATCATAAGGAGGAATAAAATTATCCAATACTTTACTGGAAGCGGTAGTACGAATATCTTGGGTACAAAAATTATCCTTTATAGCAACAGGTATGCCTAGTAAAGGCAAATCTACACCTTCAGCAATTTTTTGGTCAGCTTTTTTTGCTTCGCTGATTGCCTCTTCCCCTAACGTAGTTACAAAAGCATTTAATTTTGGTTCAAGAGCTTGAATTCTGTTTAAACATGCTTTAGTTAGCTGTTCAGCAGTTACCTCTTTCTTTTTTAAAGCATCTTTAGCTTGTTTAATTGTTAATTTATGTAAATCCATTATTATTCCCCAAAGACGGCTTTTACCTTAAAAAAACCATCTTTTTGAGAGTGGGCATTTTGTAAAGCTTGATCTTGAGTCAACGATGGAATAGTGTCATCTGTTCTGACAATATTAGAAAGCCCGGTTACCTGAGAAGTCATCTCTACTTTACTTGTGTCAACTTTTTCCAGTTGCTCAATAAACTTTAATGTTTCACTTAATTGCTGTCCTAATTTACTTATTTCTTCTTCGCTCAAAGTTAAATTGGCCAGTTTTGCTACGTGTTTAACTTGATTTTTTGTAAGAGACATACCCTGATTATACCTTGTTGACTGCTTCATTTATATACTCCTTGTCTATGGGCAATTTTATGTACCTCTACTCTTTTTAAACTTATATTAATCTCATAAATAATCCGATAAGGCCATACTTTGATTGAATAGTAGTTGCTAAATTCACCGGTAAGTTTTTTACCGTTAAAAGGGTTTTGTTCTAAACTGAGGAGCTTTTTTCTTATTTTATTTTGTTCATTGAGAGGCAAGCGCTTATATTGCTTCTTCGCATCTTCAGAAAGAATGACTTGCATTACTTAAGTTCAGAAAGAGTAATAAATTTACCTTCCTTAATCTGTTTACGGCTTTTTTTAAGATCCCTTTTAATATTTGGTATAGCCGAAACTTCAGTTGTTTCCTCTAAAGACTCTAATTCTTCAGAACTAATTAGTGTAGCCTTGGGATGACCATTCACCGTAATTACCACTCTATCCAAATGCTTACCAACCTTATTTATAAGATCAGGAAGCTTTGCTCTGGCATCTGATATTGAAACTATATTCGTCATAAAAACATTGTACAAGAATGTGTACAACTTTGTCAATGGTTAGTTAAACTTTTCCTTCCATTTCATGGAGAGCTTTAACACGGACCTCAATAGGAGGATGGGTATTAAAAAGTCCTGCCAGCCATCCCCCAACATCCTTACCCTTTAGGGGATTAACAATAAACAAATGTGCTGTGCCTGTATGAGCTGCTTTTAAAGGCTGTCTGTCAGATGATATTTTCATTAACGCATCGGCCAGTCCTGTTGGGTAACGGGTTAACAATACTCCTGAGGCATCAGCCAAAAGTTCTCTTCTCCTGGAAATTCCAAGTCTGATTAAAGTGGCAGCCAAAGGGGCTAGTATAGCAGCAACTATTGCTAAAACCATAAAGATAGCATTACCCCTGCTATCCCTGTCATTACTGCCTCTAAACCACAAAGATCTCATGAAAAAATCAGCCAGTATGGCAATAGTCCCTGCTAACACCGACACCACTGTCATTACCAAAGTATCCCTGTTCCCAACATGGGAAAGCTCATGTGCTGTTACTCCTTCCAACTCCTGTTTATTAAGCTTTTCTAAAATCCCGCTGGTAAAAGCAATGGCCGCGTGTTTTGGATCCCTGCCGGTGGCAAAAGCATTAGGAGCAGTCTCATTCATAATATAAATTTTAGGCAGCGGCAAGCCGGCTGCAATACAGAGATTTTCTACCATTCTGTAAACTTCCGGATTATCTTTTTTCTCAATAGGCTTGGCTCCGGATAACCCTAAAACTATTTTGTCAGAAAAGTAGTAAGAAACAAAGTTCATTATCCCTGTTAAAATCAAAGCAAAGCCCACAAAACTTAGTCCGCCAATATTTTCAAGCCCCATTGCCTGAGCGAATATATAAACCACCCCGACTGTAAAAAGGGAGAATAAAAACATAAACACCCAAGTTTTGAAGATATTTTGTCCTACATAATCCCAAGCAGTATTAACAGTTGCCATAATAAGCTAATTTTAACACAAATCTGAATGTGAGGTTAAAATTTAACTTCAATGTCTTTTTTCTCTTCTTCCGTAGCCTTGAAGAATTCTTCTTTCTGGAAGTTAAACATTTGGCCAACCCAAGCAGAAGGAATTGTTTCTAAATTATTATTTAAATCTAAAACATTGGTGTTATAAAATTGTCTGGAGGCTGCTACTTTAGTTTCCGTATCAGATAATTCATCCTGAAGTTGTTTAAAATTTTCAGAAGCCCGCAAATTTGGATAATTTTCTGCGACAGCAAACAAGGATTTTAAGGCTCCTGTCAGCATATTATCGGCATCAGCTGCTTCATGCGGGTTTTTTGCACCCATTAAAGCAGTCCTGGCCTTAGTTACTTCCTCCAAAACGCCTTTTTCATGCTTGGCATACCCTTTAACAGTCTCTACTAAATTTGGGATTAAAGAGGATCTTCTTTTAAGCTGAACGTCAATTTGTGACCAGGCTTCCCGGACGCGGTTTCGTAAAGTAACTAAGGAGTTGTAAGTACTAAGCAACCATAGAAACAATAAAACAACAATTCCGATAATGGTATAAAGGGTTATCATATTCTTCGAGTGAAACGAGAAGTTACCTTAAAAATATTGTATCCTTAAGGTAGGTTCTCACTGATGTTCGAACAATAATTATATTTTAAACCATTTTGCAAACCTTGTCCAGTCCCAAGCATTAACTACATCCTCTTTAGTAGTCCAACCTCTTCTGGCCACAGCTACTCCATACAACATATTATCCATTTGGCTAACCTGATGGGCATCTGTATCAATAATAAACCTTACCCCATACTTTAAAGCTTCTCTCACCAAATCATCCCGCAAATCCAACCTATTAGGATAGCCGTTTATTTCCAAAAGCTTGTGATTTTTAGCACAATATTTAAAAATCGCTTCCCAATCAGCTTCAGACGATCCCCGCTCCCTAATTAACCTGTTGGTAGGATGAGAAATCGCGTCAACATGAGGATTTTCCAAAGCATTTAACAACCGTTTTGTAATAACCTCTTTAGAACCTCTGTGCCCGGAATGAATACCTGCAATACAATAATCTAAGGTTTCCAAAGCTTTGTCAGGAACGCTTAAACTGCCATCAGACAGAATATCTATTTCGAGACCATTTAGTACTCGAATACTTTTTGTTCTCTGTTTCAGAGATTGAATAAATTTTGTCCTCTTTTCTACAGCCTTAATTAAATCTTCAGAGCTTACGGAATCATGGCCGGGAGGATGATCGGAGATTCCTATAAATTGATACCGTAAGCTAACAGCTTTTTTGATAATATCTTCTATAGAATCAGTTCCGGGACCGTGTGAGGGATGAACAAAGGGGAAATTTGAATGGGTATGCAAATCACCTTTAATATCTTGTAGCTCCGCTAACCTTGGCAATTTATGCGCTAAAGCTACCTCTATTTCTCCCTGATCTTCCCTAATTTCTGGCGGCGGCGCCTCCATCTCGAGTAACTTATAAAACTCCTCTTCTGTCTTTGTTTCTATTAATTCTTCACTGTTGAATTTTGAGTTTTGAATTTTGAGTTTTTTTACACCATATTCTGACAAGGATAAACCCTTTTCCTCCGCTATCGTTCTTAAATGAATATTATGTTGTTTTGAGCCAGTAAAATGTTGAAGCAAGGCTCCGTATGAATCCGGTTTGCCGACCAATAAATCAAGTTGCAGGCCGCTTGTTAAAACCACTGTAGTCTTATTATCTCCTTTGTCTACCACTCTTGCTATGCCTGGCATTTTTGTAAAGTAATCCACCACTTTTTGTGAGTTATTAGAGCTGGCGGAAAAGTCCAAGTCCCCTACTGTAGCCACCATTCTCCTAAGTGAACCTAAAGGATGGGCATCAATCACATCCGGGCTTTTTTTCAGATATGCTATAACTCTTTTTATCTGCTCGGAGGCATAAGGCAAAAGTATCCTTTTATCCCTTTTTGCTGCTTCTTCCAAACCCAGCAAAATTTTTTCCGCTATCTTAGCTGAGAAGTCTTTTGCCACCAGCTTTCCTGATTTGATCTGTACCTTGAGATCATCCAGGCTTGAAACACCCAAATTTGACAGCTTATAGGCGGTCTGGGGGCCTATTCCGGGAACATCCAAGAGGTTAAATACAGCCTCCGGAATTCCCTTCATTACCTGTTCAAAATGATTTACTCTCCCTGTTTGAAAGAGTTCTATTAAATATGCCTTTATTTTTTCTCCCACACCGGAAATCTCATCTAATCTGTTCTCCTCCCAAAGGTCTTTTATTTCAGATGTGGACTGATCAATAGCATCTGCTGCAGCTTCATAAGCCCGGATTTGAAAAATATTCCCGATCTTTTTAATCTGGTATGCAGCAGCCACAGATCTAAGAAGCTTAGCAATTTCTGCATTGCTAGTTTGCATAGGATAAATATACCACAATCAATCAGGCTTGATCCAAAATTTGCGGGACCGACGGGAATCGAACCCGCTATCTTCTCCTTGACAGGGAGACGTGATGACCGGTTCACTACGGTCCCAATCCCGATATTATACCCAACTTTTACCCCCTTGACAATTAAGTGACTTTAGACTAAAAAGGAGTTGTAATTCCTGTCTGCTATTATTTGCCCTCAAACAATGCCGAGAAAAGTTACCAAAACCAAAGAATCCAGAAGCAATAAGACAAACTTGCCGGTACACCAAAATAAAAGAGGCTATAGCCTCCAAGCTGACAGTTTCACAACTAAAATAGAAAATAATCTGCAAAACCAGTCCAAAATAAGTTTGGTATTGGGCGCTTTAATAGTTTTGGTAGTGGGAATCCTCGTTTTTAATTACTTTAATAAAAGCGAACCCGATTTAGGCCCGGCCCAACAAACCGAACAGGCTAGAGAACAGGATGTCACCCCTGATAGCCTACCCGGTAAATACACCGTCAAACAAGACGATACATTATTTGATATTGCTGATAAGTATTACAAGGACGGCTACAAGTTTACCAAGATTGCAAATGCAAATAATTTAACAAATCCTGATCTTTTAGAACCGGGCCAAGTTTTAGCAATACCCAAGGTAGAAATAGCAACCAATCCTAGTACTCAGTTAGCCAGTGCAGATATTAATGTGACGCCAAACGCTCCCGATACGCAATGGGGGCCTAAAATTGAAGGCAATACCTATACCGTGCAGGAGGATGACTGGTTATCAAAAATTGCCGGACGCGCTTACGGAGACATCTTTACCTTTGATAAAATTGCAGCTGCCAATAATCTTTCTAACCCGGATCTTATCGAACCGGGCATGGTCTTAACTATACCCCGCTGATTGTGTATACTATTCATACCAATTGCGGTATGTCCTTAAGTCATTTCCAAAAAAGTTATATTAAAAAAAATGTTCGAAATTCTTCATTGGAAGAAATTACCATCTATTTGAAAATTCCCAAAGAAGAGGTCATTGATTATTTAAAAAAGCGTTGGGGTGAAGAAAAACTCAATAAGTATCTAAGCATTAATACTAAAGATCATTCGCCAGAAGGTAAAAAGATTAGTTTAAAACTTTTTCTCAAAGACAATTGGCTTCAATTAGTGATGCTAACTATCTTAGGATTTGGTGTTTATCTGAATTCTTTAAATAATGACTTTTTATCAGATGATTTAGCAGAAATTGTTAATAATCCCAGGGTAAGTGATCTAGGTTATGCAGTTTCTTCCCATCCTTTTGGATTCATCAGATTAATCTTCTACTGGTTAGCTTTTCAATTAGGGAGCTTAAATCCCTTAGTGTTCAGAATGATTAATATTGGTTTCCATCTCGGGTCTATCTTACTAATCTATTCCATCATTACTCTTTTACACCGCAAGCGACTGGCATTTTTTGCAACCGCTATTTTTGCCGTTCATCCGCTCTTAGTTGAACCGATAACCTGGATATCAGGAGGGATGTACCCACAATACAGTTTCTTTTTCCTATTATCCTTTTTGTTCTATATCCTTACGGAAAAAGACAAATTATTCTATCTGTTATCTGTTATTTTCTATCTTCTATCTTTCATGTCTCACCCTATCATGCCGGCGTCGCTAATTTTAGTCTATCCTTTATATGAACTGGTTTTTGGAAACTTAAAGAGAAGATTGCCCAAGGTCATCCCCTATATTTTAATTCTGGCTGCTTATGTTTTTATCAATCTGGGCGGGATGCCGGAAAGGGAACAAACTTTAACTTCCACCCATTACCAAGAAAGGGGCATAGATAACATTTTCATTCTCGTACCTGTAGCTATTTCTTCCTATTTAAATTTAATATTTTGGCCCAAAGATTTAACCCTGTATCACTCAGAATTGGCATTTGGACAATTAGGATTTGCACTAATTGCATTCGAGACTTTAATATTCTTAGTACTATTAGGAGTTTTCTTCAAAAAGAATAAGAAAGTTTTTTTCTGGTTATCTTTCTTTATGATAACTTTATTGCCTACTTTAACTCCCTTCAGGCTAAACTGGATTGTAGCCGAACGTTATGTTTATTTAGGCAGCATCGGTATTTTCATAGTCGTTGCTTTACTCATTGAGAAACTACTAAAACAAACCAGATCGTCTTACTTATTTTATGTTTTACTGATTATCCTACTCATTCCTCTTTCCATTAGAACCTTACTTAGAAATATTGACTGGAAAAATCAGGATAATTTATGGATTGCCACCGGTAAAACTTCGCCTTCCAGTCCAAATACTCATAACAATTTAGGAGATATGTATGGCCGTTGGGGTGATAAACAAAAAGCAATAGATGAGTTTCAAACTGCCATAGCTTTGAAACCAAATTATGGAGACGCATATCACAATTTAGCTAATACCTATCACGAAATCGGTCAAGATGACAAAGCTATAGAAAACTATACGAAAGCTGCTCGATACAATCCCGACCTTTGGCAGTCGCATCAAAATATAGCAGCCATTTATTTTGCTCAAAAGAAATATGATAAAGCTTTGGAAAACTTACAAAAAGCCATTCAGATTAATCCCAAAAATATTAATTTAAGAAATAACTTGGGTATTGTATATTTAGCCTCAGGCCAAAAAGATAAGGCCAAAGAAACATTTAGTCTAGTACTCTTAGCCGATCCCAAAAACCAGACGGCAAACCTGGGGTTGCTTGAGGCAAATAAATAGGACTTTTGCTTAGACCGCTAAACCCACATAAACCCACACCAGGTGTGTGCTAGCCTCACACCTAAGGACTTGGAGCCGAAGGTGGGAATTGAACCCACGGCCCACGGTTTACGATACCGTTGCTCTACCGCTGAGCTACTTCGGCACGAGAATATTTTACCATCATTTAGTAAAATCTTTCTATGAAATAAACCCACACTAAACCCACACCAGGTGTGTGCTAGCCTCATTCTGAAGTAGCACAACACAGACCAAGGGATGCTCATGGACACTTTTTACCTTATGAACATCCTACAAATAATGAAAATGTTTATAGTGATATTCAAACTCACCATACCTCTACTGAAGATTCCAACAATCAAGAAGACACTCCAACTCAAGTAATCCATAACAACCCCACTTCATCAGAAAGTGATGATCCTATATTTGAAGCAAAAATTAATAATCCCTTTGCTAAGTTTTTTAATTGGATAAAGAAATTAATTAAAAATGAGGGGATAAACATTAAAATCAAGCCCCTAACTGCTATTGGGATAGCTGTGGCCTTATCTGGAACTTCTGGGATACTTGGTGGAGTAGTAGGTTATATTTTTCCTCACTCCTCTCCTATACTTCATAGTACTCCCACTGGTTTTGTCTTAACTTTACCAAATTCAGACCTTTATACTTTAAAACCTAAAGCTGCTACATCCATTAACTTTAAATCCCTTCCTAATGGCCCAGCTTTTAGTAAAAGGTAATTTAACCAAAGAAGATTTTGTTATCGAAGTTTTAGAAATCATTCCTTTGGCGCCCCAAACCACTTCTACGATTCTTAATCCTCCTGCTTTTAGTCCTGCTAATAGTTGTTTTTCCCGATTGCTGTAGATTATTTCAAAGCTTCATAGACTAAGCAGCTTGTTTATAGGTAAATAAAGGATGAATGTCTATCCTTGCTGCTTCTCCCTTTTCGCCAGTAGGAACCACCCATCCAGATACTGCTCGTACTTTATGGTTTCTCCAAAATTTTGTCTTTACTGCCTCACTTGCCTCAAAAGTTATTGTATTGTTTGGGCTATTTGGTACTACTAATATATACCACTCGTCAATGAGTTTACAACTTAAAATTTGACAAGCAGGGTAAAAGTGTAGTCTCATAGAA
>MFCX01000005.1:0-2245 GCA_001777055.1 Candidatus Daviesbacteria bacterium RIFCSPHIGHO2_02_FULL_39_12
AGTTTTTCCGAAGAATGCTAATTCTTCGGATGTATTTTTTGCGCGCGCGATTTTTGCGCACGTAAATGCGCTACCAATCCATTCTCTGAAAGGTTCGAGCCAATTCGAACCATTTTGTTTTATTTGCTCCAATTCTTCATTGATTTTAAGTTTTTGTTCAAAAACTTCGTTCTTTTTTGTCTTGTAAATTTCACTCTCAATAACTCCATCTAAAATGATCATGTATTACTTGCTCGCTTTGAAAAATGGTATGAGTTGTTAATCAATGAGTTAAAAGCTTCGGTAACTAGATTACCAGATGAGATGCTAAATAAAATTAGATAAGTCATCTCTTACTGAAAGAAAGGGAAGAGACGTTTTATAAAGTTAACCAAATCATTTATTCTTTGTTCTAAAACACCCTGTGTTTTCTTTGATTGGTCTAGCTGATTCTGTAAATTTTCTACTTTCTTGTTCAATTCTTCAACATTTTTATTATCTCCGCTTGGAGCGGGAGAGATTGTAGGATTAGGATTTTCCTGTTTTTGAAGTTTAGGAAGTAATAGTATATTAGAATCAACACAAGTGCCAAATTTATCCATACAACCATGTACTTTAATATGATAATCTTGATCAGCTTTCAGATTAAATGTAGCAGATGGTCCTTTTGATCCATCAAACTTCTGTTCCCAGTCATTTTTATTAGTAGTTGCTTTGACATAGATAGTGAATGTACCAGGATACCCATCAAAAGCGCCCCACTTTACTGTAACCTGACGGCTATATTGTTCTACAAATTGCTGGTTTGCTATTCTAGCAGTAATATTTGCAGGAGGTGGGGTTGGATTCGTTGTAACATTAGGATGTTCATTGGATAGATCTATGGTTAACACTGAAGAAAGCGCACTGGACATGCCATCTTTTCTAGCATCCACAGCCACATAAAATACTCCAGACTTTATATTTACCTTCATTTCATATAAATTTGTGTCCACAGTTGTGTGATAAAAATTTATCCCGCCCATAGGCTTATAGACTGTATATGAAGTTGCTCCCGGAACTGGATCCCAAAAAATATGTACATTTCTCACATTTGGATCACCTGTTGTTTCTATCTGAGAAATACGTAGATTGGTGGGGGTTTTAATAAAAATAGATTCTCCTGTGTATTTTAATGCCACAGAGGAACCAGCGTTGATTTTTGTACCACTGCTATCTCTTAGCTGATCAACAATAATAATTCTTTCACCTGAGACTTTTGATTGAACCTTAGCATAAATCCGTCCTTCATCATTTGTGGTTTCACTATCTTGAGCGATGTAATCACCTGCTTGGGGGTTCTGGAAAGCCAGCTTTATATAACAGCCTTTACAATAAGTCGGCCAAGGGCCGTTTGCATAAACTCTAGCATGAACAATATATTGTTCGCCCGGATTTAAAGAGGAGTTTGGTTCAACGCTAAATTCAACAGGTCCGCCGCCTGCAAAAACAGAAGGGACAAAAACTAAACTAGCTAATAAAAATAGGCTTCCAAGAGCCTTGTTTAAACGCATTTTCTAATTATAGGATACTTGCACAATTTTGTCAAGTCTCCGATCAACTACAGGGAAGAACTGAACTCATACGAATTCTCTCTCCTGGCTAAGCTTAAATATCAATATAGCCAGAATGGTGGAAATTGTCCGATTGCGCCATTAAAAAAGACAATCCACAATAACTGAGTCCATGGAAAATTTAGCAGTTATCTAGTAACAAAGCAAGATGGATTTTCTATTGCAAAGTAGCTCAAAAACTAGTATAAAATATCCAGTGAGTAAATCTACTAAAATCGCAATTTTTGAAGGCAGGAAAATCCGCCGACATTGGGATGAGCAATTCGAAAAGTGGTATTTCTCTGTTGTTGATGTCATAGCTGCACTTTCTAACAGTACAAATCCACAAGTATATTGGCGGGTACTCAAAAAAAGATTACTGGATGAGGGTGCAAATGAAACCGTTACAAAATGTAACGGTTTGAAAATGTTGGCAGCTGATGGGAAAATAGAGCAGTTAAGAGTAATAACGAGTTTGCTATTTTAACTGATGAGATTACTTTTGCTTGGGCTGGAATGAGAACCAAAGACTATAAAAAATATAAGGAATTAAAGAAAGAAAACCTACGGGATAATATGACTAATCTGGAATTGGTACTTAATATGCTTGCAGAAGCTACCACAAAATCGCCAAAGAAGGTGGTTCAATTGCTGGCTCTGCCAGACGAAAGATT
>MFCX01000005.1:2258-2480 GCA_001777055.1 Candidatus Daviesbacteria bacterium RIFCSPHIGHO2_02_FULL_39_12
GCAAGAAAGTAGTTACTAAATTAAACGCTAAAAACTTAGGACTTTTAAAGTGAAATACCTATTGTAATTGTAAGCAAGGAGTGGATACAATGGAGTTAGGCTCAATTTCTATCTGAGTTATTGATTTCAATTATGCTATGCCATATGTTTATCCAAGACAAGACAAGACAAGACAAGACAAGACAAGACAAGACAAGACAAGACAAGACAAGACAAGACAAG
>MFCX01000005.1:2489-26159 GCA_001777055.1 Candidatus Daviesbacteria bacterium RIFCSPHIGHO2_02_FULL_39_12
GTTTGGATTTGTCAAGAACAAGTCAAATTTTGGCTTCAAAAAGCTTCCTCGGATAGTAATCACTCTTCTTTTAATATTTTCTCTAATTCTACAGAATTTAATTTTTAATATTTCTCCAGTTTATGCTGCTTCTTCACCTTGGGCACAAACAGATTGGGTCGGAGGAAGCGGACAAACTTCATGGAGTGATACTACTAAATATTCTTCTGGTTCAAGCGTTGACGCAACGACCACAGCAGGACAAGTAACCATTACTAACACAGAAAAGTTTAGTAACACTGGATTTGAGAGTAATTTGAATATTTGGTACGCAGGAATGTTACCTACTGATACTTCATTGTCATCAAATCTGAAATTTTGGGTAGATGCGACAGATCAATCCACATTATTTCAAGATTCGGCAGGAAGTTCACCTGTGACGGCAAATGGTCAGAAAGTTAATAGCTGGAATGATAAAAGCGGAAATGGTTACCATATTACTCAAAATGGGATGGGCAATCCTACCTACGAATCGTCTGCTATAAATAGCCTTGCAGGAGTATACTTTAACATAGCTAATAATGATTACTATTTACGAAATACATCGCTTCTAACTAGCTCTAATTTTTCAACCCAACAAGGTACAGTGTTTACAGTTTATAGAAATGATACTTTCCCAACCAATAATCACTTTGCTCTTACAACCATTGGGTCATCAGTAGCTTCGGTGGACCTGTATTTGACAACCTCATTTAACGGTGACTTTCGCAATGCGCGTATTGAAAGTGCTAATTATAGCTATCCCCAAACTGGTACCCATATCAAAAGTGTCACAACCAGTTCAGGAAATGGGTGGAAATTATATGCTGATGGATCTCTAAAAGGAAGTGCGTCACATTCTTGGGGTATAAATACTACTTTTGCTATAGGGGCAGAACTGAATCATGGCAGTAGTAGTTTTGTGGGCTATATATCAGAAGTTATTATTTTCAACACTGGACTCACGGATACCCAACGTAAAAATATAGAAGCATATTTACAAGGGAAATATGCTGTAAGTGCCGGGTATGCAACTTTAACACGAGATACTTCAACTACATATAACAGTAGTGCTGGTTCTGCAAAATTGGTTACTGGTAGTAATACTACTGCTTTCAATCAATCAGTAAATGTTGGGGATACTAATACATATAATTTAGTTTCTTATGCCAGAACCGATGGCTCGGCAGTTACTTCTTCTGATGTAGAACTTTTCTATAATGGTTCAACTATTTCAACAACGTATACTTCTGTTGGTTCTGGTTGGTATAAACTCACTGGAACTTTAACAGGTGCTAATGCTTCAAGATTGTATGGTGTGCAAGTTAAAGCAAATAAAACAGTTTACGTTGATAATTTTAGTTTAAATAATTATGCCTCTTCTGGTACTTTAACTTCTTCTATTTTTGATACAGAATTTAGTGCAGGTGCAGCATGGGGAACTTTAACATATACTTCCTCTGGCTCTACTGTAGCTGTAAAAGTTAGAACTAGTAACTCTTCTAGTATGGCAGGTGCAACTGATTTTTCTTCATGTTCTGCTGTAACCTCTGGAAATGACATATCTTCTAATTCATGTGTTACAGACTCACATAGATACATTCAATACCAGCTTTCTTTATCAACTAGTGATACTTCATCAACACCAACTTTTTCTGATGTATCAATAGCTTTTGCTACATATGACGCAGATGCACCCAGTATTTCTTTAACTGCTTTAACTCCCGATCCAAATTCTGATAATACTCCAACACTTTCTGGTACAGCCACTGAATCAGTAGGCACTGTTTCTAATGTGCAATTTCAAATGGATTCAACAAGTGGTTCATGGACTGCATGTACTGCGGATGATGGAGCTTTTGATGAGGCAAGTGAAACATTTACCTGTACCCCTTCTGCTTTATCTGATGGAAGTCACACTATGTATGTCAGGGCAACAGATTCCAATAGTAACACCACCAGTAATGCCTCTGCCTCAACTGATACTTTTATCATTGATGTAACAGCCCCTGCTTCTTTTGACTTGGATTCCCCGGGCCATGAGAGCTATACCACCAACCAAAGACCTACTTTTAAATGGAAAGCCACCACTGATGCTACTTCGGGTTTATCCAGTTACAGCCTGGAGGTAGATAACGGTGACAGTGGAGATTTTTCTATTACAGGAATACCAACCAGCAGAACTACGGATTATGACACTTCTAAATACTTGGTCCACTATGAGAATTTCTCAGATTCAGATTCTACTAATAACTATATTTCTATCTACACTAAATCTTCCTCTTCCTGGGGATCAGGGGAAAATGACGGCAAGTTAAAAGAAGGGTCAAGAACCTGGACCATTAAAGCCATAGATGCCGCAGGTAATGAAAGGTCCGAGGGCAGAACTGTGATTGTTGATTTAACAGGCCCGACATTATCCAGCCTTTCTTCATCTGACTCGGCAGGCAGTAAAGATGGTTATCAATTAGTTACCAATCAAAAGCCAAGCCTAACAGGTACCATTACCGACAACTACTCACCGGATAAGGTAGAAATCTCCATCTACAAGGAAAACTACTTTCTGGGGGCTATCACTTCCAAGGAATTGTTTACCACTCTTACTTATTCACTCTCCAATGGAGCAAACAGTAAATCCCTTTCTTTTTCCATCCCTGTTCCTGATTCCTTAGATTATGGCAGTTATGAGGTAAATATCAAAGGACAAGACAAAGCAGGCAATAAATCCGGCATTTCTACCATATATTTTAAGGTCTTAACTGCCCGGCAGACAAAAGAACTTTTGCAGGGAAAAATCTCAAAGGAAGAAAAGAAGACTATACAGGATAATGCCCAGGTTCCCCTGCCAAGACTGGAAGAAAAAGCCAGGGAAAGAAGAGAAAAAGAAGCCCAGGAATTTGAAAAAGTAATTACCCCATTCTCTCAAACATTCTCTGTCATTCCCGACTTGATCGGGAATCTATACAAATCATCTACTGCCTGGATTCCCGCTTTCGCGGGAATGACAAAAGAAGTAGCGGGAATGGCAAGGGATGCAGCCGGAAGAGCAGGCAGAACCATTGCCGTGGCAGTCAAAGAAGTTAATGTTGCCATGGACAGATCTTCCGATAATATCCAGAAAGAGATAGTTAGTACATATAAAAGTATGCCGTCTATGGTTAGTATAAATCAGATCCTCCGTCCGGCAGCAGATACAGCTATTGCAGCCAGGAAGGAAGTTGGCCGGAGACTGGAAAACGGAGGACAGATGTTAGCCCAGATAAGCAACAATACCCTAATAGCTGTTAGGAATACCAGCATCGCTTCTGAAGAGAACACCAAAAGAGCTATTAATAAGTTTTATTCTGAAAGCTCCAAGGTTCTTGCGGGTGGAATCTCCAAGTTAGCCTTTGGGGTAGGAGAGAGGGCAGATATAGTATCAAACAGATTAAGTGTGGCGATAGTGAACTTCGGGTATCTGTTTGCCACCGAACCCACCAGAATATATGATGTTTCGGTTGCTGACCTTTCCCCAACTTCTGTCAAAGTTTCCTGGAGGACCAACCATCCTGCCAACGGTAAGATCAACTATGGCCTGGATGAAAGTTATCCTTTGGATGCGCAAACCAGCAAAAGGACCACCTACCATGAATTCACCTTGACTAATTTAACATCAAATACAGAGTATCATTTTGAAGTAATGAGTCAGAATAAGAACTATGTTTATGATGCTAACAGAAAGTTTACAACTCCTAAACAATAACTATGAAATTAATTATTGTGCCTCTTATGACTATAATAATTTACTTTATCTCCAAAAACCCATTTACAGGAAGTTACAAATTACAACTTACTCTTCTAAGTATTATAGCCTTGCTAGGTTTTGGATATTTTTTAAAGAAAAAAGGGTTATCTGTTATTCAGAATGTCATCTTTAATTATCTTCTAACAGTTGCTGTATTGTTTTTAATTGCCTCAACAGGATGGTTTTTCTCTCCCTTTTTCTTTGTCTTATATCTTTGGGCTATTTTTTTAGCTTTTATATTTTCACCACCTGTTTCTTTAAGTTTTATTATCACTTTGATAATACTTTTTTCTTTTAATATTGGAGAGGTAGATTTAGCTTATGATTTTCTGATTGTGTTATCTCTTCTAACAACCATCCCTCTGAGTTTATATTTAAGAAAGGAATACTTAAGACTTAAGGAATCAGAAAAAGAAATCCTGGTACTGCAGAAAGAGAAAGAGAATAATATTAACAGCACTGTGGAGGAAATTTTAGCTAATAAAATAAATAATGTGGCTGTAAATTTAAGACAGCCAGTTAATGATATTAAGCAATTAGCTTTTAGAATGGGAGATATTAAGGAAAAACAAAAATTAGAAACAGACAGGGAAAGAATACTTGCTTCATCGGAAGAAGCCCTAAGAGTTCTAAAAGAATTTGAGGAGGAGTCAACAGGAAAGAAATTGGTGGTTAACCCCGGCTCGCCACAGGCGGCTCCAGAAACTTCTTAATGTTTTGGAGAAACTCATCAGGATTCATGTCTGATTTAATCAGGTAAGATTTTGCTCCGTTTTGCATGGCTTCATCAATAACTTTATCATGGGCAAGATTTGTTAAAAGTATAATGGGGCCATTGGCCAGTTTGGCAGGGTTTTCTTTAAGCTCTTTTAAAAATCCCAAACCATCAATTTTGGGCATCATGGCATCAAGCAGGATTAAATCATAACCACCCATCTGGGCTTTAAGCAATCCTTCCTGGCCATCAACCGCCAGTTCAACCTGGTATTTTTCATCCTCTAAAACTTCACGGTAGACATCACGGATATATTGGTCATCATCAACCACAAGGATTTTTTTCATCTGTCTTAAGATTATCAAAGACATAGGAGTATTTCAATGAGGATAAGGAATTAAAAAATAAATTTGGATAGGCAGCCCGACTAACGCGAGACCGCTGAAATATTATTCAATGATTTAGAAAAGGAGCGGTCGAGCCATCGGAGTCAGTTGCGAGTATTCCCCCCGTCCCGCCTTCGGCGAGCCTCGCTCAAAACTGGAAACTCAAATAATCCGCCATAGACGGATTCAAAAAACGCAAAAATTTTTTAAGAACTTTTTTGCCTTATATTTTTTCAACCGCAATCTTTCTAGAGCAAGTCTTATTTTTTAGTGAGTTACAATTTAAGAAGCATTTTAATTTCTCTTTTAATAAAGAACCAAGAACTTGCTCCTGCGATCAAAAGGCCAAGTGAGGCTGAAAAAACTTTTGGAATAGGTAATTGGTTAACAACTGCATAAAATATCAACACACTAACAATACAAGCCAAAGCTACTCTTTTTATAGTATCCCCTAGATTTAAAAGTCCAGGCATTGTTTTAGCAAGTAAGAATAATAGGATAACTACCTCTAAGCTAACAGTTATGCTATCTGCTAAGGCAAGTCCAATAGCACCCAGAGGATTAAATAAGACTACTGCAATCAAAATGTAGAGTATCATTCTGATGAGTGTAATAATAAAAGGAGTTCTAGCGTCTTGCTTGGCATAAAAAGCTCTTGTTGCTACCTCAAGTAAAGATTGAGTAACTAAACCGATTAAATAAGCTCTTGTGGTCCATGCTAATAAATTTGTATTCTCTTGATTAAAATTAAATATTGATTTTAATAAATAATCTAAACTGACTGATGATATAATAGTAACAATAAGCGTAAGAGCTATGATTACCCTAATTGTCTTGTTTAATGTTTGAGTAAAAGCTTTCTGGTTTTTACGGTCAGCAAATTGTGAAAGTGTTGGCAGCAAAGCCGTGGCAATAGCTGTACCAATTAGCGTTTCAGGCACCTGCAAAATAAAATAGCCATAAGTTAAAGCAGTGACTGCCCCCTCATGCAATCTGGAAGCTAAATTATCTCTGGTTAGAAAAATAATTTGAATAAAAAGCACTGTTAGGATTCTAGGTCCCATGAGAGCAAGTACTTTCTGAACACCCTTATCTTTTAAATTAATTAAAGGAGTCCATCTAAAGCGGTAATGTACCATTCCCGGAATTTGAACTCCCAGATGTAGAATTGATCCCAAAATTATTCCATAGACTAATCCGTATACTCCAAAAAGGGGTGCTAAAAATACGGCTCCTACAATTTGACCCACATTATATAGAATTGGAGCTATAGCTGGTAATAAGAAGTGTTTATTGGATTGAAGGGCAGCCATAACTAGACCGCTCAAAGAAAATACAAGTGTTGCTATTAAATTAAGCCGCATTAAATTGGCTGTTAAAGCTTGCTGAGCAGGAGTAAACCCAGGAGCTACTCCAATGGGAGAACTAATTAATGGATTGGTAAAAACAGCCACTATTATGGATAGGACTGCTGTTGTTAAAAAAACAAGATTAGCTATTTGAGAAAATAACCTCCAGGAGTCATCACGTCCTTTTTTATCTAAATATTCAGTCAACACAGGAATAAATGCTAAAGCCAAAGCTCCTCCAGAGATAAGTGAAAATAAAAGATCAGGAAGATTATTTGCTACATTAAAAGCATCTATATCTGAGGTAAGTCCAAACTGTCTGGCTATTATTGCCTGACGAAGCAAGGCAACAATTTTATTTATTCCAAAAAAGATGGTGATAATAAGAGAAGCTTTGAATAGTTTAGACATAATGATCTAGAGTTTTTTGAGTTCCTCCTGCGCAGGTAAGTAGTTTTTGTTGTACTTCAGCGCATTTTGAAGATCGAGACGAGCTGCATCTTTTTTATTTTGTTGTATTTCTGCTTTTGCACGATAATATAATGACTCTTCAAGATTATTTGCTTGTTGCAAGTTTAGAGTAGTTAAATCATAAACGTCCTGAATTCTTCCCATAGCAAGATAAGAATCAAAAATTGAAAACTGATACCAAAGCATCCTCCAGGGTAAGTTAAGGGTTCTGGCTTTATCAAATGCTACTGTCGCCTCTTTGTGTTTTCCCGTTAAGCTGAGGGTCGTTCCAAGATTAAACCAAGCAAACACATCACTTTTATCTTTCTCTATTTCAAGTTGAGTATTGTTAAGCGATTCCTTGAGCGTAGTTTCAGTATTGTTAGTATCACCCAATATCTTCTTAACTATTTCTTCTTTTTCTGCCGGGTAAATAACTAAAACAGTACGGTTAAATGCTTTCCAATCACTATCCAGTTTTTCCTCAGAAATATTGATATGAGGACCTTTGTAAGTATCATATACATAGAGTTCTTTATTTGCTTCATCATATCCTTGTATTAGCTGATAATGCCCCATGCCATCGTTTGGATGAGGTTCATACCAAGTTTCTACAATAACTGGTATATCGTTTGCGATCAGAAGCTTTACTTTGAGCAAGTTCACGTTAAATGTATAAATAATCTTATAGGAGGTCTGCTTTCTTACATATTCAACTAACTCTTGTGGAGATACATTTTTATCTTCTGGATCTGGTTTAACATATAAGGCTATATCTTTTTGTGTTTGGGGAAGACTATAAAAGCTGAGTGCCATAGCTAAGGTGGCAGGCCCACAGTTATTCCAAGTTTGATATTCATGACGTAGGTTATTTAGAAAGTGAAATGCTGGTTTTGGAATGATGGTTTCAAGTCGAGCTGATTCGGTAGAGATCTTTTTTGAAGTGATAAGAAATACTTCTTCTTGTTCGGATATCGTAGCGGGTGCCGGAATATAGTCTGGATGGGATTTTAAAGAAAGCACTGTTGTCTGAATTTTTCGACGAATTCTAGTTCCTAGATCAATATTATTAACAACTAAGATGGATAATCCTAGGAAGAAAGGGATTAAAAGTAGTACATACTTTTTTTCCATTGTGTACAGATTGTAGCAGAAACTTAAGAAATTATGCAGGTAAAATGACCAATTTTCACCATTCTAGCAGTATCCCTTTCCATGACATCAAAGGATTTTTCTTAGTAATCCTACTCCTACATTTTCACCAGAATGCATAGGAACAGTGATTCTCCTACCATCTGGGTGTTTTAGTCTAATTGGTTGTTCGGGTAAATTAAAAGGAGAGAGTCCTTCAGGAGTAGCCATGTTATAGCTTGTTAGATTTATTTTCCCTTAGCGATTATTCCTTGAATAATACCTCGGTAGTTATTAACTTCTGCTTCAGCCGCTGCTTTATCTTGCTTATCTTTCTCGCAATCAGCTTTTTTAACCTCGAAGGTTTGAGCTGCTCCACAATCTATCTTCAAAAAACCTTCTGCAGAACTTAAATTTAATTTAGCAGTTTCGTATCTTCCTAAATAATATTGTAAATCTTCATAATCCTGCTGCGAATAACATTTATTGCTTGCAAATTCACCTTCCCTAATATTTTTCCTGATACAGTTTGAATAAACTGGTTGGGTTTGTTGGACTGCCGGAGCAGATTTTTTAACAGGTGCAGCCGTTGGAGAAGGAGTTGTACGTGGCTTTGGTGTAGGTGTTGGGGTAGGAGAAGGCTGGGTAGCTTTTTCAAAACCAGCAGCAAATTCCCTGAAAGGTTTGAGTAAAACTCTATCAAAATCACCTGATGTAACCCCTTGGTGCACACCAGCTATGGTAACAACTGTCAAAAGAAGAAGTAGGGAACCTAGGATAAGTCTTGCTCTGCTTAAAATTTTAGGTCGGAGACCTATTTTATACGGGGATTCATTCAGCATAAATTTAGCTAGCAGAGAGTTTTATTTCATGCTTGCCTTCTACATCTGTCTCAAATAACTCTTCTTCTGGAAAGCTAAAGAGATTAGCCGCTAGTAAGTTAGGGAAGGTTTGTATCATTGTGTTAAAGTCTAATACTGTTTGATTATATTCTTCTCTGTATTGAGCTATTAAATTTTCTGTTTCTTTAATATCAGTTCGTAACTCTTGGTAATTTTTGGAAGCTACCAGATCAGGATAGTCTTCTGAAACTGCAAATAAGGATTTCAAAACTGCAGTTAGCATATTATCTGCTTGAGCAGAATCCTTGGGACTGTGAGGTTTTTCTAGCGCTGCTCGGGCTTTTGCTACATCGGAGAAAGTTGTTTTTTCGTGTTTAGCGTATTCTCTGACAATTGCCACCAGGTTTTCAATTAAGGAAGCACGACGACGTAGTTGAACGTCAATATCAGCAAAATCGGTTTTAACCCTGTTTCTCCCAGAAACAAAGGCATTATACCTATTCCAAAGGAAAAGTAGGACAAAAGCAATAATCCCTGCCAAAATCCAAAGGAGCAAAGTAATATTTAGATAGAAACCAAAAATATTCATTCTGTATATCCTATAACAAATTTATAGTTATGTCAAATTATATCACTAGCCTCATTGTGGTAAATTCGACAATTCTTTCCTTGCTTGCAGTATGTAACTGTCGTAACTACCACTTTGATTTTCTGACGTAAAGATTTCTATAGCCTTTTGATAGTGTTCTCTGGCTGAATCATAAATTTTTAAATTCGCATATGCTCGAGCTACACTAAGATTTGCAAAACCTGATTTATCTGTTAACCTCAAGGTTTTTTGGAAGTGAAGCACAGCTTCTTCATTAATAAAGTAAATTTATTAAGAATGAGATAATCCCCACGAATATTTGTACTTCAGGACCAATGATTATCTACGAGTAAGATTGAGGAAATCTGTTTATGTTTTAGTACGAGAAATATAACTCTATTGGTTCACTTAAGGTTGGGGTGTGGGGGAGGGACTAGGACTGGCAATAGTATTTTGGGGTATTGACCTTTGGGAAATATTTGGTATCCTGTAAAATATAATACAAAATATATGGCACAAAATAATCAAAGCAACAATGAAGCGAAAAAGGCAGCGGTTTTAGCAGCCATGGCACAAATCCAAAAGCAATATGGTACAGGTTCCATCATGCGTTTGGGTGAACGTGCGGAAAAGTTAACTACTCAAGTAATTTCTACCGGTTCCATTGCTTTGGATCTAGCCTTAGGTGTAGGAGGATTGCCAAAGGGTAGGATTATTGAGATATTTGGCCCTGAGGCTTCCGGTAAAACTAGTTTATGTCTACACCTGATAGCAGAAGCTCAAAAATGTGGAGGCGTAGCCGCATTTATTGACGCAGAACACGCATTAGATCCTCAAAGAGCCCAAAAAATCGGAGTTAATTTAAATGACCTGCTGATATCTCAACCTGACACAGGCGAACAGGGTTTGGAGATTGCTGAAAGTTTAATCCGATCAGGCGGAATTGATGTGGTAGTGATTGACTCGGTTGCAGCATTGGTTCCCAGGGCGGAACTTGAGGGAGAGATGGGAGATGCTGTTATGGGTATGCAGGCAAGACTGATGTCCCAAGCCTTGAGGAAACTGACCGGAGCTGTTGCCAATACCAACACAATCATCATTTTTACCAATCAGCTGCGTCAAAAAATTGGCGTGATGTTTGGAAATCCTGAGACGACCCCCGGAGGACTGGCATTAAAATTTTATACTTCTGTCAGATTGGATATTAGAAAGATTGAAAACATTAAATCCGGTGATTTAGTGATAGGTTCGCGTCACAGAGTCAAAGTGGTCAAAAACAAAGTTGCTCCTCCATTTAGAATTGCTGAATTTGATATGGATGAAAATGGTATTTCACATGAAGGGGAACTTCTGGATGTTGGAATAGAGTTAGGGATAGTGAGTAAATCAGGGGCATTTATTAAATGGGGTGAAAAGATGTTAGGCCAGGGTAGGCAAGCAGCCATCAGTTATTTGAAGGAGAATTTAAAAGATGCAGAAAGGTTAGAGAAGGAAATTAGAGATGCTTGGGGAAAACAAAAAGACGGTAAAGAGAAAATAGTAGTTGGCCCTCAAGAGGAAAAGATAGGTACGCTTGAAGAAGTTTCTTGAATTTATCGAGCGCAAGAGAAATGCTCAGGATTACTTCTGTACAACTACAAAAGAAAAACCCTTCTAGATTTAATATTTTTTTGGATGGGCAGTTTGTCTTTGGAGTAGACGAAGATTTAATAGTGGAATATAGGCTAGTTGTTGGGAAAGTTATAGATCCCCCTTTTTTGGAGAAACTTTTATTTGAAGCAGAAGTAGGAAAATTAATGGAAAGGATGTATAGGCTTTGGAATGTCAGATCCAGATCTGAAAAAGAGGTTGTAGAATATTTTAGAAGTAAGAATTATGAATTAAGAATTAAGAGAAAAGAGCAAGTAAGTGATTTGGCGGTAGAATTAGTTATCAAGAAACTAAAACAAAAAGGTTTATTGGATGATTTGGTATTTGCCAAAGCTTGGGCGGAAGCCAGAAGAAGATCCGGGAAAAAAGGCAGGATTGCTTTAAAACAAGAACTTTTCCAAAAAGGCATTGCTAAAGAAATCATAGAAGAAGTCATCAGCCAGCAGTCATCAGCTGTTAGCGAAGAGGAACTGGCAAGACAAGCGTTAGAAAAGAAGATGAAATTATGGAGCGCTCTCTCCTATCTAGAAAAAAAGAAAAAGATGTATGAATTTCTTTTAAGAAGAGGGTTTGAATATGAAGTGGTTAAAAGTGTAGTTGAAAATTTGATGCAAAAAAGGTAAAATATTATTTAGAAATCAGAGTCGAGGGGGCAATTTATGAAAAAAGTTCACTCTTTTATTTGCGGAGCAAAGAACTTGTTCATCTTAATATTTCCTCTAAACCAAATTTGAATTTGGTAATTTTCTGATTTCCTATTTTTATGCAACGTACGTTTGGTCCGATTAAACAGAATACTTCGTCTATTGATGCTGATTTACCTGCCGGCAGGCAGGGTTTTGTCAGGCAAGAGGCTGAGCTCGCTAAGAGAGAAGGTATTTTAGAGGAAAGAGAAAGACAAATTAGCGAAAAGCAAAAACTAGTTGATGAAAAATTGGAGCAGTTAGATAAAATACGCAAAGACTTAATTTCAAAACTTGAGAAATCCTCTCAAATGTCAACTGATGAGGCCAAAAAAGTTTTACTGGAAAATGTAGAAAAAGATTTGGCAGCAGAAGTCTCCAGGAGAATTAAGGAAGCTGAAGATGAAATTAAACTTCAATCAGACGAAAAGGCCAAAGAAATTTTGGCAGATGCCATGATTCATGGAGTAACAGATTACATCTCAGAATTTACTACCTCCAGAGTTAAATTAGAAGATGAGGAAATGAAGGGTAGGATTATCGGTAAAGAGGGTAGAAATGTGCGGACTTTTGAACAGGTAACCGGAGTTGATGTGGTAATGGATGATGAAATTCCTGATAGTTTAATCATTTCTTCTTTTGATCCTGTCAGGCGGGAGATTGCCAAAGTAGCTCTGGAGAGATTAATAGAAGATGGAAGAATTCAACCCCAAAGGATTGAGGAAATAGTTGAAAAAACTAAAGAGGATATTGAGAAACTAATGCTACAAGCCGGAGAAAAACTTTGTCATGATGCCAGTGTTTATAATTTACCGGTAGAATTAGTTGCCCTCCTGGGTCGTTTTAAATATAGATATTCTTACGGACAAAATCTAATTCAACATACTTTAGAAGAAACTCAAATAGGTGTAGCTTTAGCAAAGATGATTGGAGCGGATGCCAACGTAGTCAGAGTTGGATGTTTATTACATGACATTGGAAAAATTGTGACTGAAGGTGATGAGGGTACACATGTTGAAAAAGGTGTACAAATTGCCCATAAATTTAACATGCCGGAAAAGGTAGTTAATTGTATTGCAGAGCATCATGAAGATAAACCATTTTCATCAATTGAATCAATATTAGTTTGTATTGCCGATTCTATATCGGGTGGAAGACCCGGAGCAAGACACGAAAATGTTCAGGATTATATCAAAAGGATGGGAGATTTGGAGAAAATTGCCACTTCTTTTGAGGGTGTAGATAAGGCTTTTGCCTTGCAAGCTGGACGGGAAGTAAGAGTCATAGTGGTGCCGGAAAGAATTTCAGACGATGAATTACCAAAATTGGTACATGATATTGCATCAAGAATATCCAAAGAAGTGGTAGTGCCGGGTGCAATTAAAGTGACAGCCGTCAGAGAAACCAGAGCCTCAGAGTCTACAATGACTGTACCTTCTTAAAAAGGATCTTGCTAAAAAGATAATCTTTTGTTAATCTAGTGCCATGACCAAAAACCAACTGATAGAAAAAGTTGCTAGAAAAGCTAATTTAACCAAAAGAGCTGCTGCCGATGCGGTTAATCAAACGTTTAATCTGATTAAAGACGGACTGGTTAAAGGCGAAAAAGTAGTCATAACCGGTTTTGGCACTTTTCTAATTAGATCCAGGGCTGCCAGGCGGGGCAGGAATCCGCAGACAGGCGAAACTATCCAAATCCCCACCAAAAAACTGCCGGGTTTCACTGCTGGTAAAACCATTAAAAGATTAATCAAGTAACCCCATTCTCTATATTCTTCAGCTGGCATCTGACGATATTAAAAAGGATTTTTTGAGAGATTAAAAACAAAAAATAATTTTATAAACTCCCGCGGCAGGTGAATGGCTGTTAGAAATGGAAAAATTAAGATAAAGCTTAATAACATTAAGGCCAGTAAAATATAAACGTATTTTCGCCTTTTAGGATTTTTCAATTCTATCCCTAATTGATATGCCAAAGAAAGCGACAGAAAAGGCACTGAGGGGCTGAAATGGTAAAGAAACATTATCCGGGGGGAAAAAGCCCAAGGCGCCCAGAATACCAAAAAACCCAAAACTATAAATATTAAGCTGAAAGACCCTCTTTTAAATGCTTCCCATGCAGTTAGAATAATAGAGGCAGTCCCAAGCCAAAATACTACCGGGTTACCGGAGGCAAAAATATTAGCCATAGTGTTATTTCGGTAATCCACAAAATACCAAACCGGATAAAGATTAAGCGGCCAAGACCACCAAGGCGAAGAATAAGGGTGAGTGGCCTTGAGGTTAGTATGATACCACCACATTTGTTGTTGCAGCTGTATAAATTGTGTTGGAGTATGGCCTAGTAAAAAAAACGGCAGATAACTTATCAAATAAATGAGTGGAGGAAAGATAATGAAATATATAATAGAGCGATATTGTTTGCTTTGAAGCAGTAACGGAATAAAGATTAGGTAAGCGTATATTACTGCCCATTTGGATGATAAAGCTAGTCCCAGTAGGATAGCGGAAAGGGTAAATCGTTTGTTAAGCAATAATAACAAGCTGATTAAAAAAAAGGTTATGTAATAGATATCATTCATCCCTGTTCTTGATTGGACAAAATTTAGTCCGTCTATGGAAAAAACAAAAGCGGCAATTAGGCTGGCTGGCTGATTGTTAAGCAATTTAAGGCCTAGAAGATATACCAGATAGACTGATAGTACATTAAGCAGTACTCCCGGCAATCTGAAGGTCCACGCATCCTGGGAATGTAGCAAAAACATGGAAGCGGCCATAATTTCTTTAGCCAGGGGTGGGTGTGTCCACTCATACGCTACACCCTGAGGCGGTGTAGTCCACCATTCCCAAGCCTCTTTATGATTTGCCAAAAATTCTTTGGCGGTAAAGCCATGATAAACTTCATCGAATACATATTTATTGGGATAATCCAGCCTATATAAACGGAGAAAAGCTGATAGCAGGATGATTAATATCAGCCAATATTTTGGTCTAACCTGTTTTAGAAATTCTGGCACCATATTTAATTATAGTAGCACTAATTAAAATAAAGATGATTATAGATGTTAATGACAATTCTTTGCTGTGGGTATCTAAGAAATTATAGATAACTGGGTTATAAAGTATTTTCGGTAATTTTAAATAAATTTCATTGTAATAAACATAAACATAATACAAGTTTAGGAAATGCAAAAAACTCAACATTCCGGTTAACACCAATAGTAACTTAGACTTTAACATAGCTGTTGTTAAAACCAGGAATATGATGGCAGGGTAAAGATACCTTTCGTGGACTCTTGTCGGAAGAAAGAAAAATCCGAGAGTTGCCAAAGTTGCAATGGTATAAATAGATAATTTTTTTCTAAAATAGAAATAAACAATTACCATCCAATATCCTGCTAATAAAATATATCCCCAAGTTTGGTAAGATAGATTATTCCAAATTTGATTATCATTTATCCAAAAACCTGCTACTCCCCATAGGTTGTAGGCGTTAATAGAATTATATGGATACTCATTAGCAGTATTTATAATTTGTTGGGCTAAATTTGCTAATGTTTGGTTTGGAAAAAAGGGAAAAGCTATAATAAAAATTATTAACAATCCAGGCATCGTGAGTTTGAATAAGTGCAATGCTTTAAAATGATTAATTAGAAAAATTGCAAATAATGGCAATAAGGCCAATGTCTGAGGTTTTACTAGTAAAGCCAATCCAAAGAAAATTGAACTGATAATTAGATTTTTATTCTTTAAATGAATAATAGCACTTAACATAAGCAAGGCTGAAATGCTATCAATTTGTCCCCAGACAGCACTATTAAAAATCAAAGCTGGAGTGAGCAAAATAAATGCAGAAGCAAGTAAAGCTAGTTTTTCTGAAACATATTTTTTAGATTCTTTATATAAAATTAGTCCTATGACTAATTCGGATACTATTGCCGGTATTTTAAGCAGTAGATAAAAGTAGGAATCTGTTACCCGTAACAGATTTTTGAGGAATCCGAGCACGCTGAGGATATATAAGTAGCCCGGCGTATAGTCAGAGAAAATATCCTTACTATAGAAATGGCTAAAGTCGAAATGACTAAGTCTTGTTGCCCAGGCAAACCAGTCATTAACATCAATATTAAAACCCGGTAAAGGGAGAAACAGCAATCTTATCGCTAAACCAAGCAGGATTAGGATTGATACTATCCGGTTATTATTCATTTGTTTAAGTTAAATTTTGGCATAGATCGAGTTTGTCCCATCGTCGTATATTTTTTTGAAATTTATCTTAATGTAATTTAATACTTCTTGGTTAAGATAAGAAGACGCAAATGGTTCGATCAGAATGCTGTTTGAGTTCTGAATAATTCTAAAGTAATCTTTTTCCTTAAGATTTTTACCAGTCACTCTAAAATATCTCATGTCCGCAACATTGTAGTGAAAAGTTAAATCTTTTTTTGCATATAATCCGTAGATCGGTTCAAAGGTAAATAGTGGTTGGGGTGTTCTGGTTAATCTAGTGACCATAGAGAAGAAACCAGGAACTCTTTCGTCTATAAGTTGGGTTTTAAGATAAGCATAAGAGGTTTGGTAGATAATCAGTATTATAAACGATGCGGAAATAACTTTAGTAATAATAATCTTATTCAAGTAACTTATTAGTATTCCACAGCTTACAGATAATCCAACTGCAAGAATTGTTAGATAATGAGGATAATAAGAGCGGCCCAGAAAGATTATTGTCAGTAAAGAAAAAATATTGAAAAGACCAAACAAGCCAATCTTTTTGTTAATAAAAAGTGAGCCGAGTAATCCGAATATCAATATGGGCCAATTATAATTTAGAGTGTAAAGCTTGACCCACTCTATCCGGATAGCAAATGGTAAGAATGGTCTTTGTAGCTGATAACCGATTAAATTATCATATCCGTGGGGTATTAAAAGCATTCCTAGGTATGTCAATGTACTTATTAGGCTGAATGCCAGAACAAAGGGTGAGAATTCTGTTATAATTTGTGATATTTTCTTCTTTTCGATTAAGTATTGACTGAGCAGTAAAGATATTATTAAGCTTAGCGCTATAAAAATGTTGGAGATTAAACTAATTGCAAACAATCCGAGTAATAATCCAGCGAGTATTTTGCTTCTTTTTATAACAATTAAAAGGATACTAAATGCTAAAAAAGGAAGCGATGCTTGTCTGTAGGCAAAAGAATGCATATCCCACTGGACGAGCTCACTAAAAGTAGAAAAGAATAGAATGCTTAAAGTTGCTGCTAAATTATCCTTGGTGAAATACCGGACTATAAAAAATATAGGGAAAATAGCGCTAAAAACCCACAAAGTATAAAGGAAGCGGAATAATTCCATATTATACCCGGTTATTAGTTGTATTGCGCCTACTATATAGAGTAAAAATGGAGGTTGCGCTAAAAAGAAATCTTTAAATGGAATCAATCCTTGAATTAGTAATTTAGCAGAATATAGGTAGACTCCTTCGTCGGTGAAGACATCAACTATTTTTCCTAAGTTATAATTTTGTATGGCTATATTAGTTAAATATAGTATGGCAGCGATTAAAAAGCTTTTGTTTATTTTAGTAGACATGAATTGTTCTTCTCTTATTGAAAAATTAGCCAAACTGTGCCTAAACTAGTTACAATAATTGATAATGCAGTTAGTAATAGGATAATAAAAATAGGAACCCCAGAGACTACTTCTGCTATAAGGAGCAACATTAAAGGTATAACATCCAATAGATAGCGATATCCTAATTGGATCCATCCAGTGCTAAAGTAGTTTAATAAAAAGGTAATACTTCCAAATATGCCAATCAGACAAAAAATATTTAGTATTTTACATAATTTTTCTTTCCAAAATTGTTTCTTAATTAATAAAAAAAGTAAAAGAAATAGGCTAGAAGTAAAAAAAATACTATTACCATCTTGATCAAATTTGAAAAAAGGGAATTTATCTGTTGGTTGAGCAAAATTTAGAAACATATATTTAAAGTTTTTGGGAATATAAATAGGATTTATTGTCCCATAGGAAGCCTTATCAGCAGCGAACTTTAAGGCAACTTGATGTATTGAGTGGCCTGTTTCAAATATAGAACCAAATCGCAGAAAATTATATAAAAAGTTTGCTGATAAAAATATAAATAAAATCAAGGAAAATAACACCAGGTGTTTTAGATTGAATCGCTTATATACTATTAAGATGATAAATAAAGGTAAATAGAAGATGAAAGTATTTCGGCCAAAGGCTGCTAAATTAAAAAAAATTGAAGATAAAAGTAGGTTAGATAGATTTTGGTAAGTGAGATACCGGAGTAGAAAAAAAATTGCTACAAATGCATACATTGTTGAAAAAATCTGCGAAGTAAACCATATGCCGCCATTAACAGATAGATAATAGTGAACTGTTCCGAAAGCAAAGAATAAACAGATTAAAATCTTTTTAATCTCAGAAAGGCGGGAAATGTTTAATTTATTTAGTTCATTTAATATTAAATAAACAAAGAAAACGCTTAAAAAACCCGCTGCTGAGGTATATAAGGCATCGCTCAAATTAACTCCAAAAAGTGCAACTAGAGGTAGAATAAATAGCACTGGAGTTGGACCCCAATACACATACTTTTTGTCGTGCCAAATACTCAAATCACTTGTCCAAGTAGGATTAACTAAATAAAGCCGACCCATTAAAAAAGAATACGATAGGTGACTGAAATAATTTGCTGAATGAGTAGGAAAAATAAATTTAAACCTTCCAGCCGTAAATATGTAGATAAATAGAATTAGGGAAAAGATAGAAAATACTATTGCAATGTTATTTTTCCCTGGAACTGTATTCATCCTGGATATTTTTATATACTATCATTTCCGTAACTATGAATAAAATATTAGTTATTTTAGGTCCTACTTCCACAGGTAAAACAGATTTAGCCCTTACTCTGGCCAAGAAATTCCATGGAGAAATAGTTTCTGCTGATTCAAGGCAGGTTTATGTAGGTTTAGATATAGGGACTGGAAAAATGCCAGGTATAAACTTAAAAGTCAAACTCCCCTTCGGGGGCCCGAAGTCAAAAGTAAGAAAAGGGAAAGGGTTTTGGGAGATCGATGGAGTGAAGATCTGGATGTATGATATAGCAAATCCCAAAAGACAATATAATACTGCCCGTTTTGTCAAAGATGCTACGAAAATAATAAGGGATATTCAAAACAGGGGTAAATTGCCTATACTGGTTGGAGGCACAGGCCTTTATATCAAAGCAATAACAGAAGGACTCTCTAATTTAACAATTCCTGTTGACAGAACATTAAGAAAAAATTTAGAAAAATTGTCTTTAGATAAACTACAGAAAAAACTTCAGGAAGCTTCCTCCCTAAAATGGGAAAAAATGAATAATTCAGATAAAAAGAATCCCAGGCGGTTAATTCGGGCAATTGAACTATCCATCATGTCATTGCGAGAAGCGAAGCCACGATTCATGAAACTGAACAATAACATATTAAAAATTGGTTTAACTGCTCCCAGAGAAATTCTCTATCAAAGAATAGATGAAAGAGTGGCGAGTAGATTAAATCAGGGTATGATTGAAGAGGCGGTTAGATTACACAAAACAGGTTTAAGCCTAAGAAGGATGCGGCAGCTAGGTTTAGAATACGGAGTTTTGGCAGATTTCTTATCAGGTAAAATAAAAAAAGAGAATCTAAGTATTGTTTTACAAGGTAAAATACATGGGTATGCCAGACGTCAATTAACATGGTTTAAAAAGGAGAGGGAAGTTAACTGGTTTGATATAACAACTTCTGATTATCTGCAAAGAATAGAAAATAGTCTTTTGGCCTGGTATAATGAATACTTGGTTCTTGGAAAATTTATTTAATATTATGTCGCGCAAAATTGATATCTCACATAAAACAATTTTATTTACTACCATATTTATCTTAGCTTTATGGTTACTCTATTTAATCCGTGATTTATTAATAATTATTTTTGTAGGCATAATTTTAATGTCTGCATTAACCCCGATGGTGAGTTTATTTGTTAGATTTAAGATACCAAAGAGTTTAGGCATTGCCATAACCTACATTATTATAATAGCTATTGTGGTGGGAGTATTAATAAGTATATTGCCTCCTTTGATAGAACAAAGCAGTAAACTGCTTGTCACCCTGCCTCCTTTAACGGCGCAATTTTTTAATATTACAAACATCGATAGATCGGTTTTTCAGTCAGAATTGACCAATTTCTCGCGGAATATCTTTTCTATAACCATTACTGTATTCGATAATTTTTTAACTATCATCTTTACCCTTGTTTTAACCTTTTATCTTCTTTTGGAAAGGGACAATTTGGAAAATAGAATATCCGCCTTGTTTGTTGGCAGGGAAGAGAGGATAAGGAATTTGATTGTTCATATTCAGGATAAATTAGGTGCTTGGTTACGCGGCCAGTTGCTGCTTAGCTTAATTATTGGAGTATTGACTTATGTTGGACTGACGATCTTGAATATTCCATATGCGTTGCCTTTGGCTTTGATTGCAGGGGTTTTAGAGATAATTCCGGTAATTGGGCCTATCATATCAGCTGTGCCGGCTATACTGATTGCTTTAACGATTTCGCCTATTTTAAGTTTAGGAGTTGCAGCTATGTTTTTTGTGATCCAGCAGATGGAAAACAATCTGATTGTTCCACAGGTAATGAAGCGGGCAGTAGGGCTTGATCCTCTGATAGTAATCTTGGCTATTGCCATTGGTTCGAGACTTTTAGGTTTCTCCGGAGCATTACTGGCGGTTCCTTTTGCCGTAGTTCTACAGATTATAGCAGCCGAGTTAATTGAAGAAAAAAATAATGCCTAGGAAAATAGTAAGCCAGATTTTGTTTCAAGATGATAATTTATCTGATGCTCCTGACTTCGACAGATGGACGAGCAGTCCTGTCGGTTCTAGGATTGCAGCGGGGAGGATTGCCCGTTTCACCCGAGCTTGACCTCGGTTCGTCACTGTTGCTCTAACTGGATCTTGCGATCCCCCGCTTACGCGGGGCACCCTGCTCTATGCTGTCTGGACTTTCCTCCCGCCAGCAACTGCGTAGCTGTTGGCGGGTAATCATCCTTTTTCCTAGGCTTATACATTATACTCCAGAACTTTTTGTTTGACAATTTTGCATCTTTGGCTATATTAGGTATATAGTGAATTTGATGCTGGCAAAAATTTTAACTGGTGCAAACATCGGTATAGATTGTGTACCGGTGACGATAGAGGTTGATATTGCATCATCAGGTTTACCTTCCTTTACCATAGTTGGATTGGCTGATCGGGCTGTTGAAGAGAGTAAAGACAGAGTCCGTTCTGCTATCAGAAATTGCGGTGCAACATTTCCTTCCAGAAAAATAACGGTTAATCTGGCTCCTGCTGATTTGCCTAAAGAAGGGCCTGCTTATGATTTGCCAATAGCCTTGGGAATACTACTGGCCAGCGGACAAATACCGCAAAATATAGTGGTAAATAGTGAAAATAGTCTGGTCTATGGAGAGCTGTCGTTAGACGGAAAGTTAAGAAGAACAAATGGAATTCTGTCTTTGGCAATTTTGGCAAAAAAGGAGAGTTTAAAAAGAATCATTATTCCGCAAAATAATGCTGCCGAGGCTAGTATTATAGACGGATTAGAAATTTTGGCAGTAGATTCTTTAAAAGATTTAATGAAATTTTTATTAGGCCAGACAGAGATAAAACCTGTCCGCAAAAAAGATATCAATCTGGCGGAGGATTTAGCATATGAATATGATTTTTCCCAAATCAAAGGTCAGGAACAGGCAAAAAGAGCTTTAGAGATTGCAGCAGCCGGGGCTCACAACATTTTGCTGAAAGGTCCGCCGGGGGCAGGTAAAACAATGCTCGCCAGAAGTTTTCCTTCTATTTTACCTCCCTTAACCTTAGACGAAGCAATCGATGTAACAAAAATTTATTCTGTTGCGGGTTTGTTGGAGTCAGGTAAAGCGCTGGTTATTCAAAGACCTTTTAGATCTCCTCATCACAGCGCCTCTGCGGTGGGACTTTTGGGAGGAGGTAATACTATCAGACCTGGAGAGATATCTTTGTCTCATCGGGGAGTATTATTTTTGGATGAGTTGCCGGAGTTCCCCAGGTACGTTTTGGAATCTTTAAGACAGCCTTTGGAGGATCGTAAGATTACCGTTTCCAGAGCATCAGGAACTTTAACCTTCCCTGCTCAATTTATTCTCTTGGCAGCGCAAAATCCCTGTCCTTGCGGATTTTTAGGAGATAAGAAACGTAACTGCAGTTGTATGCCTGGTCAGATCGCCAAATATAGAAGAAAAATTTCAGGACCGCTTTTGGACAGGATTGATATTTATCTGGAAGTGCCGGCAGTGGAAATTGAAAAGTTGTCTTTGGAGATAAGTTCAGAAGATTCAAAAACTATCAGAAAGAGAGTAATTAAGGCTAGGGAACTTCAAAAGAACAGATTTAATGGCCGGATTCTAACCAATACGGAAATGAGTAATGCGGATATTAAGCAATTCTGCAGTGTGACCGAGGAAGGCTTGGAACTGTTAAAGATGGCAATATCTTCTCTGAATTTGTCGGCCAGAGGTTATCATCGTGTGCTGAAATTGGCCAGAACAATTGCAGATCTGGCAGAATCCGAGAATATTCTGATAGAACATATAGCTGAAGGATTGCAGTACAGGGCAAGGGAAGAATCTTAAAAAAATCCCCCGATATTCGGGGGATTTTTTTTAACCGCCAATTTTAAACATAGAAGTTCCACAAACTGGACAGGTTCCTTTTGAAGCTTTTTTGCCGTTTTTCATGGTGACCTCTTGTACATTCTGAGCATCTCTTTTAGTGCGGCATTTGACGCAATACATTTGCATTTTTTAAATTCACCTCCTCTCAAAATAGATAATGAACAGTATTATTTGAGTTCCGATCGCCAGTACAGATAAGGCAAATATTTTTCTTAAATCATGATAGAGGAACGCGGTATCAGATTGGACTTTCCCAGAAGAACTCGGAGTATCGGAGTATCGGAGTATCGGACTCTCTGAGTTGTCTGGTTGCCTGAGTTTTTCTGAGTTTTCCGAATTCTTGCCATACACCTGCTGGCGAAGAATCTTTAATCTTTTTTCCAAGTCCGACTGTTTGCTGTTTATCTGGATAGGCATATTCCGTTACGCACAATTGAGCCTAGCATGTTGGACAGAACCTGTCAAGCACCAGTTGAGGCTAGAACTATGGGTTCATATTTTATCATTGACATTTTTAGGAAATCTACGTATAGTTAAAGAGTAACTTATGTATCCGGATTGGGCGTGGCTGCTGATCTTGGCAGTTTTTGTTTGGCTTGCAATTTTAACTTTATCGGTCTGGCAGCAGAATAAGTTTTTAAAATTGCTTTTTCCGAAAAGCGGCGTAAGAGATATCAGGAAAAAATTTGGGGAAACTGTAGCTGGAGTAGTTGAGCTGAAGGAAGATTTGAATAAACTGGCGAATAAATTATCAGAGGTTGAACGCTCAGGCTATCGGCATATTCAAAAAATGCAGCTTAGTCGCTATAATCCTTATGACGATACAGGAGGGAATCAAAGTTTTACTTTAGCGCTGCTTGATAACGGCGGTAGCGGAATTGTGGTAACCAGCTTGCATGCCAGATCCGGAACCAGAGTGTTTGCCAAGGATGTAATCGGAGGAAAAATGGGAAAATATCAGTTTTCTAAAGAAGAGGAAGAAATGATCAAAAAGGCGATGACATGAATAAAATAATAGAAGTATTTGAGAGTTTAACAAATTTACAAAAGGTTTTAAGTTTGATAATTTTGGCAACATTCTTTTATGCGGCTTCAACGTCCGTCTCTTTTTCATTATTTAGTAATTTATTAACCAAATCACTTGATAGTGGCGATGTTCAATCCTCAATCCCGAATCCTGTCAAAGCCTTAGTTGAAGATCCTTCCGAGCCAAAAACAGAAAGCTGTCCGTTAAACGGCAGTATGCATACTAAAAAAGCCAAAGATTTTTGGGAACAAAGAAGACCATTGGCGGTCATGATCGAGAAT
>MFCX01000005.1:26180-41835 GCA_001777055.1 Candidatus Daviesbacteria bacterium RIFCSPHIGHO2_02_FULL_39_12
TCCGGTTTGTCCGGTGCGGATATAGTTTATGAAGCTGTAGCTGAAGGAGGGATTACCAGATTTATGGCTGTTTATTATTGTAACCTATCAGATGTTCAGATTGGGCCTGTTAGATCTGCGAGAACCTATTATTTAGACTGGTTAAGCGAGTATGATGCGCTGTATACCCATGTAGGTGGCGCCAATACTCCCGGTCCTGCCGATGCCTTAGGTCAAATTATCAAGTATGAGGTTAAGGATTTAAACCAATTTAGCATTGGTTTCCCTGTCTTTTGGAGGGATTATCAAAGATTAGGTCGCCCGGTTGCCACAGAACATACTATGTATTCTACAACCCAAAAGCTTTGGCAAACAGGAGCTAAAAGAGGATGGACTGCCACTGATTCAGCCGGAATAAGATGGGATGAAAACTTTACCCCCTGGAAGTTTAAGGAGACTTCTGAAACAGGGGGGCAGGTTTCAAAAATTACAGTAAACTTTTGGGAAAGCCAATCTAACTATCAGGTGGTTTGGGATTATGATGTTGCCTCCGATAGCTATAAAAGGAATAATGGGGGATCATCTCATATGGATTTGAATAATAATACCCAGCTTGCTGCTAAAGCAGTGGTTGTGCAGTTTGCAAGGGAATCAAATGCTAATGACGGCTATCCAGGGAATGTCCATTTACTATACAAAACAACAGGCTCAGGTAAAGCGCTCATTTTCCAAAACAGGACTGTAACAGAAGGCAAATGGAATAAAGCTTTAAGGACTACCCGCACTAAATACACTGACTCAAACGGTACGGAGATCGAATTTAATCCAGGGCAAATTTGGATTCAAACTGTCCCGGAGGGATCCAAAGTTAACTACTAAATTAAATTGCCTGCCTGAAAGGAGGTGGCAGTGTTAGAAGAACTTTTTGTTTCTAGGGTCCGGGTAAAAATACTACAGCTTTTTTTATCGTCCCCTCAGGATACTCTTTTCCATGTTCGTGAAATAGTCAGAAGAGTCTCGGAGGAAATTAATGCGGTCAGACGCGAGCTAGCCAGGATGGAGAAGTATGGTTTGATGGTATCGGAGTGGAGGGCAAACAGAAGACTTTACCGGTTCAGAAGAGATTATATTTTTTATAAAGAATTACTCTCTCTGGTTGCAAAAACTTCCGGATTGGGCGGTAATTTAATAAGAAATAAAGTTAAACTTGGTAAAATAAAATTTGCTTTTGTTTCGACGAAATTCATAAAAAGTTTGCCGTCAAGGACAGAGGATGTGGATATTCTGGTAGTTGGTAATATTGTCTTGCCTCAGTTGCAGGCAATTATTGCCGATGAACAGGCTAAAAAAGAATCGGAAATAAATTATTCATTTATGGACGAGGTTGAATTTAAATTCAGAGTTAAACGCCGGGATCCGTTTATTTTAAGAGTGTTAACTCAGCCTAAAGTCATGCTTTTGGGAGATGAAGATGAGTTACTGGAAGGGGTAATTGTATAGTACATGAGGTCTTCATATACTTTGTGGATTATTATAATTCTGGTCATCTTTTCTCTGATTATTGATCTGCCCAAGCCTGTTTCAATCAAGGCATTTGGTAAACGTATCCAAATAAACTTTCCCCTTAAACTGGGTCTTGATCTGCAAGGCGGTTCACAGTTGATTCTGCAGGCAGACACCTCAGAAATTGACCCGCAAAGTAAAGATAGCGCTCTAGAGTCTGCAAAAAATGTAATTGAAAGAAGAGTTAATTTATATGGAGTATCAGAGGCTTTAGTGCAAAGTTCCAAAATTGGCGAACAACGGAGAATCCTGGTGGATTTACCAGGATTAAAAGATTCAACTGCCGCAGCCAATATGGTCGGTAAGACTGCGGAACTGGATTTTCGGGAACTAATAAGTTCTTCTTCAGCTGAAGCCACCCCGTCTGCTCTGGATGCAGTTGCCGCATTTAAACCTACCGGACTGACAGGAGCGGATTTGAAAAAAGCCGAAGTTGTATTTGGTCAAGGCCAAAAAAGTTCATCCGGACCGCAAGTCTCATTAGAGTTTACTCCGGAAGGTGCGAAAAAGTTTGCAGAAATCACCAAAAGGAATGTCGGTAAACCCTTGGGGATGTTTTTAGACGGGCAACCTATTAGTTGGCCTCCGCCTGCAGTCCAACAAGAAATCTTAAGCGGAAATGCGGTTATTACCGGGCAATTTACTCTCGAAGAGGCAAAAGAATTGGTTATTCAGTTGAATGCCGGAGCGCTGCCTGTGCCTATAAAGATTCTAGAACAAAGATCTATTGGTCCGACGCTTGGTCGGGAGTCAGTTAATAAAAGTATAATTGCCGGATTAATAGGACTCGGAATAGTAGTTTTGTATATGGCTGTCTATTATGGTATTTTAGGATTAATAGCGGATGTCGCACTGATAATATATACAATTCTGGTATTGGCCATATTTAAAACAGGACTGTTTATTTTACCGCCGATCACTCTGACATTGGCTGGAATTGCCGGGTTTATTCTATCAGTCGGGATGGCTGTGGATGCGAATATATTGATCTTCGAACGGATGAGAGAAGAAATCCGTTGGGGGAAAAGTAAATCCTTAGCTTTGGATTTAGGATTCAAAAGGGCCTGGTCTTCAATTTGGGCATCTAATGTTTCCTCGCTGATAACAGCCTCAATTTTATATGGCATGGGACAATCGATTGTAAGAGGATTTGCTATTACTTTATCAATTGGAGTTTTAATCTCAATGTTCACAGCGATTATTGTGACAAGAACATTGTTACGGATGATTATAAATAGAAATTGATATGGTTAATTTAATGCGGTTTAAAATTTGGTATTTTGTTTTTTCATTACTGATAATATTGCCGGGTTTATATTATTTGTTGACCTCCGGACTAAGACTAGGAATAGATTTTACCGGAGGGGTTTTGCTTGAATACAAATTTGAAAAAAATATTAATATAAATGAGCTAAAACAAACTTTTATTCAAGATGGGGTTGAAGTCGGCCAGATATCTTCGGCCGGAAGCAATATTTATATTATTAGAACTAAACCGCTTGAACAGGACAAAATAAATAAAATAAAAACAGATTTGAATAATAATTTCGGTAAGGTAGAAGAGCGTAGGGTTGAAAATGTAGGCCCGGTAATCGGCAAAGAGTTAAGCCAGAAGGCCTTGATTGCAATATTTTTGGCCTCTTTGATGATAGTTTTATATATTGCCTATTCTTTCCGGAGGATTCCCAAACCCGCTTCTTCTTGGAGATTTGGTATAGCAGCAGTAGTCGCTTTGATCCATGATGTATTAGTGGTGGTTGGAGCATTTGCTATTTTAGGAAAATTCATAAATGTGGAAGTAGATACCTTATTTATCACAGCACTCCTGACAATTATTGGTTTCTCCGTTCATGATACGATAGTGGTGTTTGACAGAATCCGGGAAAATTTACTAAAAAATATTGGCAAAAAATTTATTGATGTTGCTAATTTATCAGTAATACAAACTTTAGGCAGGTCGCTAAATACTACCCTGACTGTTGTTTTTGTTTTAATTGCATTGTTACTATTTGGAGGAGAGACAATTAAATGGTTTGTAGTGGCGCTTTTGGCGGGTATTATTTCAGGAACGTATTCCTCAATTTTTAATGCCACAGCCCTTCTTGTTTGGTGGGAAGAAAAATTAGGCCATTAATTGGATAGATTTTCAATTCTGTTTAAAAGATATTCTCTGTTATTTTTAGAGGAATCTTCCAGAACTTCTTCAAAAAGCTTTTGCAAAACTTCCCCTACTTTGGGTCCGGGTTTTATATTTAATGTTTTCATCACATCTTTGCCGTTAACTTTTAGATCAGCAATAGAAAAAGGTTTTTGTAGAACTTGATTAATTCTTTCTCTAAACTTTTCCATTCTCCAAGAAACAGCTTTTTGTGTTCCTCCCCCTAATCTATCGCCAATTCTGACAGCCATCATATCATCGATATTCTCCAAACCCACATTTTTGACAAATCTTCTGATAGCAGCATCTGTTTGTTTTTCATCAACAGTGAATAAATGCCAACGAACTAATCTATATAATTTATCGGTTTGTTTCCTGGATAAATTAAACCTTTTGGCAATTTTTAAAACAATATTGCCTCCTACTACATCATGATTATAAAAAGTGACATTAGCATCTTGTCCTACGTTGACAGTATCAGGTTTTCCGATATCATGCAAAAGCGCAGCAAGTTTGACTAAAGAATTGCCGGAGGGGGTAAATTTGAGAGCAAGAAGGGAATGTTCGCCGATATCATAAACTCTGTCATGTTTTGGTCCTTCCTGTTTAATGCCGAAACATTTCTCAAGCTCCGGTAATATAATTTGTAATATCCCCGTTTCCCGAAGTTTCAATACTCCTATATCATTTGAAGATGAAAGTATCTTAAAAAGTTCATCTCTAATTCTTTCATAAGAAATTTCAGAAATTAAATCAGCGTTATTTTTTATAGCTGCAAAGGTTTTTTCTTCAATCTCAAATTTTAACTCTGTTGCAAATCGTATAGCTCTGATCAGTCTTAATGCATCTTCCTGGAAACGTCTGTCCGGATTCCCTACACAACGGATGGTTTTATTCCTGATATCTTCTTGTCCATGGAAAGGGTCTATAAGGGTTAAGTCTTCACCCTTCACGTTTAACGCTTTACCCTTGCCTAAGGCTATGGCATTAACTGTAAAATCACGCCTGGCTAAATCTTCCTCAATTTTCTCAGTCCAGCCGACTTCGACGGGGCGCCGATGGTCTTTATAAATGCCTTCCTTGCGCATAGTTGTAATTTCATATGGGCTATTTACCTCTTGAAACGGGATGCCCACAGTCCCGAATTTGTTATCATAAAAGCCCTCGGGGAATATTCTTAAAATCTCTTCAGGTTTTGCGTCTGTGGTAAAATCCCAGTCGGAAACTGCCTTGTCCATTAAAAGATTACGGACTGCCCCGCCAACTATATAAATTTGGAAGTTATGATCTCTAAATTTATTCATAATATTTTTGACCTCATTAGGTAGTGTATAATTCATAAAGTAATTGTACTACACCTCCGGAGATGAAATAACATGCAATGGAAAGTATCTCACAAAAAATCGAAAGACATAATTGAGCAGTTATTGGCTAATAGAGATATTAAATTCCCAAAAGAACGAGAGTTATTTTTTCACCCTAAAATTTCAGATTTTGAAAACGATTTGCAAATTGCCGGAATTGACAAAGCCATAAATAGGATTTTAAAAGCAATAGAAAAAAATGAGTTAATTGTAGTGTTTGGGGATTATGATGCTGATGGGATTTGCGCCTCAGCTATACTGTATAAAGCATTAACTTCTTTGGGAGCTAAAGTTTTACCGTATATTCCTCATCGGGAAAAAGAAGGTTACGGATTATCAAGATTAGGTTTGGAATTTGCCAAAGATTCAGGAGCAACGGCGGTAATTACTGTTGATAATGGCATTGTGGCATATGATGCGGCAAAATTAGCAAAGGAGTTGGGGTTGGATTTAATTATCACCGATCATCATCTGTCTCAAGAAAAGTTACCGGAAGCTTTTGCTGTTATTCATTCTATAAAAATGTGCGGTGCGGCAGTAGCTTGGTGTTTAATAAAAAATTCTGTCCCTCAAAGTTTGTCTCAAGAATTATTGCAGTTTGTGGCAATTGCTACGGTTTGTGATATGCTGCCCTTAATTGGTTTGGGCAGGGCGTTTGTCTTTGAAGGACTAAGGATTTTAAACCGTACTGAAAATTTGGGATTACTGGCATTAATTAATGTATCGGGTATTAATTTTGGGGAAATTGGTTCGTATGAGATAGGTCATGTTTTAGGACCCAGGTTGAATGCTATTGGCAGATTGGAACATGCGATAGATGCTCTTAGGTTGTTATGTACCAAAGATCCGGTTAAGGCAAAAAAATTAGCCAAACTTTTATGTGAAGTAAATACTACCCGTCAGCAAATGACAATGCTGGCTTTAGATCAGGCTAAGGCTTTAGTAGTAAGAGAAAATAAAATCCACATTTTACATAGTAAAGAGTGGTCCGCAGGGATAATTGGATTGATAGCAGGCAGATTATCGGATGAGTACTACCGTCCTACCATCGCAATTTCTCAAGGAGAGGTAGTTTCTAAAGGTTCTGCCAGATCTATTGACGGGATAAATATAGTTGAGGTGATAAGGTCCTGTTCCGATATCTTGATTGATGTGGGAGGTCACCCGGGAGCTGCCGGGTTTTCTATTAAAACTGAGCATATTGAGATATTTAAAAAAAGACTTGATGGATATATTAAAGATTTACCTGTTCAATCTGAAAAAGTTTTAGCAATAGAAGCAGAAGTTGAGGTTAAACAGCTAACCAGGAAACTCGTAAATGATTTGCAAAAGCTTGAACCATTTGGTTTTGGTAATCCCAGACCCACTTTTGCAATTAGAAACACTCAAATTTCTGATATCAGAACAGTAGGAAATGGAAAGCATCTAAAATTTAAGACGGCTGATATTGATGCTATTGCTTTTGGGATGGGGGAATTTGTTAATTTGTTACAAAATGGCCAATTTGTTGATTTGGCCTTTATCCTGGAGCTGGATACATATAACGGATTTGAAAGAATCCAGCTTAAGATAAAAGATATTAAAGTTGCTGTATGAATGATATCTATTTAGGCATAAACTGGAACTGTATATCTTTTAGGTTGTACCATTCGAGCACAAGTTAATAATAGATCCTTAGTTTCTTCCCAGCCGAGACAAGCATCGGTGATTGAGACACCATACTTCAGTGGTTGACCTGGGGTTAGATCTTGTCGACCTGGATGTAAATTACTTTCGAGCATCAGTCCCATAACTTGACGTTGTCCTCGTTGAATTTGTTCCAGAACATTCATAACAACATCTGCTTGTCGTCTATGATCTTTTTCTGAGTTACCGTGCGAACAGTCAATCATTATAGGTCGGTTGACTTCGGTACATAAATTACGTTTTTGGATTAAGCTGATAGCATGGTTTATAGATGCTTTATCATAGTTGGGGCCTTTGTTGCCTCCTCTCAAAACTAGATGGGTATCTGGATTACCATTTGTTGTTACTGCAGATATATTACCCCGTTCATCAATACCAAAGAATGTGTGTCCGCTGGCAGCGGTTGTCATGGCATCAACTGCTATTTTGCTATCACCTTCTGTAGAGTTTTTGAATCCAATTGGCATTGATAATCCACTAGCCAGTTGTCGGTGGACTTGGCTTTCAGTCGTTCTGGCGCCAATAGCTCCCCAGGACACCAAGTCTGCATAGTATTGCGCGGTAATGGGATCCAGAAATTCCACTGCACAAGATAGGCCTGACTTGTTGATATCAGCTAATAACTGACGTGTTACTGCCAATCCGGCACTTGCATCAGAAGATCCATCTAAATAAGGGTCGTAAGCTAATCCTTTCCATCCAATGGTCGTCCGTGGTTTTTCCGGGTATGTTCTCATGACAATTAATAACTCATCGGCCAGATTAGCCTTTAGGTTAAGTAACCTTCCGGCATATTCAGCGGCTGCCTCTGTATCATGTATTGAGCATGGTCCCACGATCATTAACAATCTTCTAGCATCCCGTCCATGTAATATATCCCGGACTTCCTGTCGAGTTCCTATAATAAAGTCTATACTACGATTGACAATTTTCCGCTTTAATTCAACAGGGGGCCTAATTGGTTCGTATGAAGCTATATGTGTATCATCTATAGGTTGTGTATCAATCTCTCTTATCATTTTTCTTTCTATTTCTCCATTAAAAAACCTCCCAGGTGGGAGGCTTTAAACTTTATAACCTTTAATGGTTTAAGTTACTTTAGGCCTCCCTCCTTGCGGAAGGTAAAGCTAAAATAATTAAACCAAACCTGATTAATATTCATATTAATAACTCATGTTACGCAATTACCCTTGTCATTCCCATGAAAATGGGAATCTATACAAATAAAAAACATGGATTCCCGCCTACGCAGGAATGACACTGCGTAAGGTGAGTTAATAATTTAATATTATCAACTTTTAAAATTTTTGTCAAGTTTTTGTACAGCCCTATCAAAAATCTCCCTTAGCCTTCGTGCTTTTTGAAGATATGGTAACATCTCTGGTGTAACATCTCCGTTGTTAGCTTGTTCTAGGGCACGGGCCATCAGATCCGGTCTAAGAGGACCTAGTGCGTAAGTTTCAGTAGGCTTTAATTCACCTGCAACCTTTGCCATTCCACTGTATACTCGAAAAAGTCCGTCGCCAACTCTTACCATATCTGGTTCTACCCTATCCGGTTCTACTTTGTGTTCCTTTTTTCTTTCCATTTTATATCTCCTCCCTTCTTTGTAAGGATTATCAGCTCTAGCTACCGCTTCGGTTGCAGTTGGATCAAACCAGTATTCGCTTCTTCCCAGATGGTATTCTGCCATAAAAAAACCTCCCTTTTAGGGAGGCCTCCAAAGTTGTTAGATTATTTTTAAATCTAACAGGTCCTCCCTCTGGTGAGGTCAATAATAATTTCTATAATTGAAATATTAAAATTACTTTTCATATTTCTAAAGTATTTAAAATATACCATACTATAATACTAATTATCAAGTAGGCTATCTACCGTTTAGGTGACTTGGATTGAAAGCCTTTCAACTCTCCCAACAAACCCCTTTTTTGGAATTTAAGTTCTGCGCGTGAGATATTTCTTGTGATGTAATGTTGTCTCAGTTCAGCAAGTTTAACCTCTACACTGGTGTAGCTCTTGTTACGGGTGCGTTTTCTCCGGTCGGATCTTCAAATTGTCTTGCAACAGCACTTTCCCTCATTATTTTCCTTTAAAAACATCACGAGTCCCGAAAACTATTTCGCCTCGTCTAATATCGGTAGTGGCAATTTGTGCAACAGGTTCATTATCCCCATTACCGATACTATCATATGCGCCACCATAATCAGTTGTTGGTGACCATCTTAAGTCTACTGATGTAGGACCGATTTCTTTTCGATCTGCTCTCATATTTTAAACACCTCCTTTCATAAAATTTCCATAAAAAAACCTCCCTTGCGGGAGGCCAATCCTTTTCTGTTTCAGGTATTTTTACCTAAAAAGACCTCCCTAAGATGGCGCTCAAAACGAGCACCTCTAAGATAAGGAGGCTAAGGAAAATTGAAATATTTGAATTAATTACCAATGTTTTTGTCATACAACTCATAGTATCCTAACATGAACTTTCCTTCTTGTCAACAGTCAACTTAAGTTGATATGATGCTTCCAATGGAGCGGACATTAGTTTTAGATTGTATTAAAAAAATAGGTGAGAATGTCAAGATAGAAGGTTTTATACAAATTAAACGTGATCATGGTAAAATCACTTTTTTAGATGTTTCGGACAGAAGCGGGTTGATTCAGGTCGTTGTTGGCGGGGGGAGCGGTAAAGATCTTCGGCCTCAGGATGCAGTTTCCTTAATCGGTAAGGTTAATAAACGCCCCCCAAATTTAGTCAATCCCAAACTTGCTACCGGTGAAATTGAAATTTATACAGAAAAAGTGGAAGTTCTATCTAAGGCAGCAGAACTGCCCTTTGATATGGGCGGTAAAGATCTAACTCTGCAACTTCCCACCCTGTTAGATTATAGATCTTTGACTTTAAGATATCCCAAAGTTAAAGCCATTTTTAAAGTACAGGCTGCTTTAATGGAAGGTTTTAGAAAAGCTGCTAAAGAATTAGACTGTATTGAAATATTTGTTCCCACTATTGCTGCCTCAGCAACAGAAGGGGGAGCCGAAGTTTTTAAAGTTGATTATTATGGCCATAAAGCCTTTATGACCCAAAGTCCGCAACTTTACAAACAGATGCTAGTCCCTGTTTTTGAAAGGGTGTTTACCATTGCCCATGCATACCGCGCTGAGCCTTCTGTCACTACCAGGCACTTGTCTGAATTAACTCAACTTGACTGCGAATTTGGATTTGTTGATTTCAATGATCTTTTGGATCTCTTGGAGCATGTAGCAGTTGAGATGCTTAAGTTTACAGAAACCATCTCCCAAGATTTACTCAAAGAATATGCAATAGAACCAATAGCCTTTGGAAAAATACCAAGACTAACTTTGCGGGAGGCTCAGGAAATAATCTTTAAGGAATTTGGCAGAGATAACAGAAAAGAAAAAGATCTGGCGCCTCAGGACGAAATTGATATCTGCAAGCGGACAAAAGAAAAAAATAAAACGGATTTTGTCACCATCACTCATTTTCCTACAAAAGCCAAGCCATTTTACACAATGCCCGATCCAAAAGATCCCGAGTATAGCTTAAGTTATGATCTTTTATTTAGGGGGGTTGAGATACTGAGCGGTTCACAGAGAATCAATAGTTACGAACAGCTGCTTGAATCTATTCAGACAAGAGGTATGGATACTAGAGATTTTGAGATGTACCTGCAAGCCTTTAAATACGGCATGCCTCCGGAGGGTGGGTTCTCCTTTGGGCTGGAAAGATTAACAATGCATGTATTGAATTTGGCAAATATCAGGGAAGCGAGTTTATACCCAAGGGATATGGAGAGGGTGGATATTAGGTTAGGGAAATGAAGTATTATCTGCTTTCCGCTGCATTGATGTTAACTGCTGTTTTGGTTATTATTACTATTCCGCAAGCTATAAATTTAACAGAAAATACATTTATAAGTTTACAAATTCCTCAAAATAATTCTGCAGTTGCGGGAATCCAAAAATACAATATTTCTCCTGCTTCAAAAAATATTCCTGTCCCAAACTTGTCTGCCCGGGCAATTTTCGTTAAAGATTTAACCAGCGGGTCAATTTTATATCAAAAAGATGCAAATATTCCTTTACCTATTGCTTCTACCACCAAGATTATGACTGCTTTAGTCGCTTCCGAATATTTCAAGCCGAATTCTATTCTAACAGTTAGAGAAGGGGCAGGAATCATCGGCTCAAAAGTAGGACTTATCTTAGGGGAGGATCTTAATTTTCGTTCTCTTTTGTACGGTATGTTATTAAATTCCGGAAATGATGCAGCTTACACTTTGGCAGAAAATTACCCTGGAGGAGTTTTAGGTTTTGTTTCTGCCATGAATAAAAAAGTGACAGAGCTAAATTTGACTAATACCCGTTTTGATAACCCGGCAGGATTTGATAATCCAAAACACTATTCTTCTGCAAAAGACTTAGCTGTGATTACAGAGGAAGCTTTAAAAAATTCTCAACTGGCAAGGATTTTTGCTACCAAAGAAACTAATATTATCTCTTTGGATAAAAAATACAGGCACCAACTGACCAATTTAAATAGATTATTGTCGCAAGTAAAAGGAGTATTGGGAGTAAAAACCGGATTTACCGAAGGAGCAAAAGAAAATTTGGTAGCTTTTATTGACAGGGATGGGCACCGGACTTTAACAGTCATTTTAGGATCTAATGACCGTTTTGGGGAATCAACAGGGTTAATTGAGTGGGTATATCGGAATTTTACCTGGCCGGAGTTTGGAACTGTTCAGTAATAGCAGGGACATAAGCAACAAATTCCGGTCCTTCAAAGACAAAAATCGGCTGCAGATAGGGGCTGTAATTTTGGGACAAAAAATATCCCAAATAAACTGAGATGACGGAAACATTGGGTTTTGGCGGCTTAATAATAACTACCCCTTTGCCTGATTTTAAGTCGGAAAGCGCTTCATCTGCGCTTTTAATGGGATAGGTGGCAAAAGTTGATGTGTCTATCGGGTAATACGTAAACTTTAAGGATAAATAATTTTGCAAATTATTGGCAGATTTATAAACTGTGGTGCTGATTAAGGAAGTGTCATATTGAGGGGTAAAAATTGATTTGTCATCCAAAGTCTGCCATAAAGAGATTTGAGCTGCATCTGCCTCTGACCGCAAAGCGGTTGGAGTGAAACTGTTCCCTTCCCTTTTGAGCAATACCACCTTAGTTCTGCCTTTTGTGAGGTCTGATTGGAAGATGCCCAAATTATTCAGTATTTTTTCGAAATCTAAGACTAACTGATTATCGTTGTCCAAGTTTTCCCTGGCAGAAATAGTTGCTTGCTTGGTGTAAATAAAGTTACCGGTGTCTAAATCTATATTTAAAATTTTGTCCCCTTCAGTAAATTGATAATGTGTTTCGGATAAAATTTGCGGATTAGTTAGAATGTCAAATTTTTCCGCCAAACTCTGGGATTTTTCTGCTGATAACAGACCGGCAAAAGTTTTAGTCACAAAGTAAACCTTGGCAAGTTTATTAAAACCTGCATCTATGCCTGTTTTGGGCAATCCGCCGGTAGTGGTGTCTATTGAGTAAGAAAAATTGGAAGTTGAAACATCGCTTTGCGGGAAGTCAGGCAAAGGGAGATTGCCAAACTTGATGTCAGGTTTTTCTTCAACCGGAGGCAGATTAGCCAAATAATGCACATACCAGATTTTGTAGCCAACAAACGAGATAGTTCCCAGAATTAAGGTAAAAGCTGATATGGCAATAATTTGTTTTGTAAATATGGCAACCTGAGTTAGGGTCATAGGTTTGGTCAAGTGTATAGCGCTTGATACATGGTTATATTATACTATCAGGCAGTTATGGAAGTCAGAGTAAGAATTGCCCCGTCGCCAACAGGTTCACCGCACATTGGTACAGCAGGGCAGGCTTTATTTGATTATGTTTTTGCCAAAAAAAATAATGGTAAGTTTATTTTAAGGATAGAGGATACTGATAGGGAAAGATATGTTGCAGAAGCTGAGGAACAGATATATGAGACCCTTGAGTGGTTAGGATTAGATGTTGATGAAGGGCCTAATGTAGGGGGAGACCTCGGGCCTTATGTGCAATCCCAGAGATTGGACATTTATAAAAAATATGTTTTGGAACTTTTGGAAAAGAATCAGGCTTATAAAGATGAAGGCGCTGTTAGGTTTAAGACAAAAAAGCTTGGCCAAACTACCTGGCATGATTTGGTGGGTAATAAGGATATTACTTTTGATAATAAAACCCAAGATGATTTTGTGATTCTCAAGTCAGATGGCTATCCCACCTATAATTTTGCCAATGTAGTAGACGATCATTTGATGCAAATATCGCATGTGATAAGGGGTAATGAATTTATTTCCTCAACCCCTAAACATATTATGCTTTATAAAGCTTTTGGTTGGGCGCCTCCTCAATTTGCACATTTTCCGGTTTTGGTGGGATCTGATCGAAGTAAACTATCCAAAAGGCATGGGGCAAAGTCTGCATTGGAGTTTAGAAATGAAGGTTATTTAAAAGAGGCAGTTTTAAATTTTCTGGCATTACTAGGCTGGTCTCATCCGAAAGGTAAGGAGATGTTTGATATGGAGGAACTCATCAGACTTTTTGATTTTAAAGAGGTGAATGCTTCGTCTGCTTATTTTGATGCGACCAAATTAGATTGGTTAAATGGTGAATATATTAGAAAAACTCAAAACTCAAAACTCAAAACTCAAATCTATGAATACTTACAAAATTTGTCGGGCAGGGCGTTAACAGAAAAAGATCACCCCACAGAAAAAGAAGTTGAAAAACTGGTTCCTTTGGTTAAAGAAAGAATTAAAAAACTGTCGGATTTTATTCCATTGACGGATTTTTTCTTTGCCGGTGTTGAATATGATATGGAAGTTTTCAATAGATTAAAGATTAAAGATTTAAGATTTAAGATAGAAAAAGTTTTAGAAAAAATGCAGAAAATGGAAAAGCCCTGGGAAGCTGATATCTTTGAGTCAACTTTTAGGAAGTTAGCAGAGGATTTGCAATTATCAGTGACTCAGATATTTCAGTTGATTAGGGTGGCTGTTTCAGGACAGCTGGTTACCCCGCCGCTTTTTGAAAGTATAAAAATTTTAGGAGAAGAGAAAACCGTCAAGAGAGTCGGGGATGCTATTTCGTTTTTGAAATCCGGTTGGCTGGCGTAGTCTTGAGATTGCTTTTTGTTATAGGTTATGGTAGAATCGCGCTCATGGATGATCCCAAATGGCTTAGATTGGTCACTATCGGTTTAGTGCTGGCTGCCCTGGCTGTGGGTTACTTCTTATTCTCAGGCGGACTGTCAGTTAGCAAACCCGGTAAAACTCCTGGTCCAACTGCATCAGGAATATCCGGTTCGCCTTCGCCTGCCGGCGCTGGTCAATCTTTACGCTTTACACCTTCCGCCACTCAATCTGCCTATTCCAGAATTGCTGACAGAGCTCAGTCAGAGGCGCAAACATTGCCCCGGACCGGTTTTCTTGTGGGTTTGGCTATAGTATTTTCTGTTTCGGCAATGATCTCCGGATTATCTCTCCGCAAGTTTCCCAACTAATCCATAAATTGCAGCAGGAACAACGATTGACCATTGAAGAGATAAAGGAAACCCTTAAGATAAAGACCTGACTAAATATGTCGTGGCAAAAAATGAATAAATAAAGTTTGTTACTTCTGATGAGTTAGGAGAGCAGGATATAAGCAAGAGGGGTGATGGTTCCTTCTTAGTGGATGGTCTTGTTCCGAATCAGTAAACTTTCTGGAGAAAAATCTGGGAATTACCATACTGTTGGTGGTTTTGTGATGTATAAACTTGGCCATATTCCTATTGCTGGTGATAAGTTACAGGAACTTAAGTTTCTGTTATACTAAGCATTAGTGAATATCACTAAATTTTTTTCCTTAACATTCTTAGGTCTGGTCTTTGTTACCTTTATCTTCTTCTCAAGCATTGTTTCTATTATTACCGACTGGTGGTGGTACCAGGAAGTAGGGTTTACCGAGATCTTTATCAAATCGCTCATTGCCAAAATTATTGTGGGTTTTTCGGCAGGACTTATTGCGGCAGTCTTTCTTCTTACTAACTTATCTATTGCCATCCGTTCCAAAATACCCTGGGTGGCAAGTATCCCTGAAGCCCTAATTGGTCTTAGTCAACCCCTAAGCCTCAATAACCGGATAATCGGAAAACTAGGCATTATTATTAGTTGTATTATTGCCCTTTTTATCGGTCTTTTAGCCTCAAGTAGTTGGCACGACGTCTTAAAGTTTTTATCAAGTGTGCCATTTGGTCAAAAAGACCCGTTATTTGCTGCTGACATATCTTTTTACGTATTTTCCCTGCCTGTATACTCTTTTGGGCTTGGCCTTATAAAAACCGTTATTCTGATATCACTTATTGGTTGCGGTGCAATCTACATTCTGCGAGGAAGTCTCAATTTATCAAGCTTTTTTCCTAAAATTAACCTCTCCAAATTAACCGGAAAGCCTGAAAGCCGGATGTTAAAAGTTGTGAATGATTTAGGTTCCGACCGAAAAACGAGACTTCACATTGGGATTCTATTGTCTTTATTTCTTACAACAATTGCCGCAGGTACCTATCTGTCTCTATTTAATTTGCTGACCGGCCAGAGCGGTCCGGTGTTTGGTGCGGCTTTCACCGATACCAATGTCATGGTACCACTCCTTCGCGTATCTGTTTTTGTTTATGGTTTGGCTGCAATTTTAGCGCTATTTTATGGTGTGAGCGGAAAAATAGCTCCTCTCTTCGGTACAATCTTTTTAACTGTAATAGTTGGGTTTGCGTCCTCGGTTATCCCTTCAATCTTTCAAAAACTGGTTGTTGCGCCTAATGAACTTACTAAAGAAACACCATTTATCAAATATAAC
>MFCX01000006.1:0-7395 GCA_001777055.1 Candidatus Daviesbacteria bacterium RIFCSPHIGHO2_02_FULL_39_12
ATTACTTGTTGAACAGAATCAAAAAGTTTTTTAGAAGCTATAAAGGCAATATTCTTTCCGTTTCCTGTGTCCAGCGACTTTTACAAAACCCGATTTACTACGGCGTGTTTTCTTTCAACGGTGAAATCTATGACGGAACGCACGAGCCAATTATTTCCAAGAAACTTTTTGATTCTGTTCAACAAGTAATGAGTAATCGAGGAAAAAAGAAACGCCAGCGAAAACACGAATTTACTTTTTCTGGTCTAATGAAATGCGGAAATTGCAATTGCCTCATAACTGCCGAGAAACAAAAAGGACATCACTATTATCGTTGCACCAAGAAAAAGCAAAAATGTGAAGAAAAATATTTGCGGGAAGAAAATCTTGTTGAACAGATGAAAGGGATTATTCAAAAAGTTTCTTTGCCTGATGACTGGGCAAACAATATGCTTGCCGAGGTAGACAAGGAAAAAGAGCAAGCAAGAGAAGAAACGAAAGTTTTTGTTCAAAATCTTCAAACCCAAAAAGCAGAAATTGAAAGCAAAGCTGAAAACCTGCTCGATCTGTTTATCGGTGGCAAAGGCATTGAACCAGAAGAATATCAAGCAAAAAAAGCAAAACTGCTTAATGAGAAGCAGGACATTTTGGGAAAGATAAGAGATTTTGAACAAAAAGGAAATAATTGGCTCGAACCGATGAAAAAAATGATTTTAGCCAGCAGCCAAGCTAAAATTCTTTTTTGCGCTTAAAATCGGCTGGCGAGTCCTCGTAGAGGGCGAGCCAACAAAGACATTTCCCAATTGGCGGAGAGGGAGGGATTCGAACCCTCGATACCTTGCGGTATACGCGCTTTCCAAGCGCGCGTACTAGGCCACTATACGACCTCTCCAGCGTAGATATTATAGCTTATTTTTGATTCTAGTCTACCTTGACTAAGTAAGACTGGCGTCTTTATCTTGTTTTCGGGACTTCTTTGGTGTACAATCCCTCCACAATGCCTGGAAGCTTTACTTTTTGTGGGCCTTTGGGATTATTGTAAGCCTATGGATGACGTTGATTTAATAAAAGAAAAAATTAACATTGTAGATTTAATCTCCGAGTATTTAACCTTAAAAAAGGCCGGTGTTAATTTTAAAGCCGCTTGCCCATTTCATAATGAAAAAACTCCCTCTTTTGTAGTCTCACCGGAACGTCAAATCTGGCATTGTTTCGGGTGTTTCCCTCCTGGCGAATTAGTGAAAACTCCTTTCGGATTCCACAAAATCGAAGATATAAATAAAGATCATTGGGTTGTTTCAGGAAAAGGACATTTAAGAAAAGTAACTCAAGTTATGACTCATCAGTATGACGGCGATTTAGTAAGGGTAGCTATAAAGAAACTAGGAGGAGAAGTAAGATTAACCACTGATCATAATGTCTTTATTGTCAGAGGTGCTCCCTACACACAAAAGAAGTATAAAGATTTCTCAAGAAGATACAGGAAGTATTTAAGAATTAGAGCTCTTAATTCTGAAAAATATCTAAAGCGTGTCAGTAAATACTTTCCCGTCAGGCAAATTCAGGCCGGTGAACTTGAAGAAGGAGATTTAATGCTCTATCCTATTACTCGTAGAGAAACAGAAGTAAAGGATATTGATCTTAAGAAGTATCTTACTAAGAAGACAAATTATGGACCTGCTCCCGGAAAAATTCCTCTCATTTTACAAATAACCAGTGATTTACTAAAATTATTGGGATACTGGATAGCTGAGGGCAGCAGTCATAGAGCATATATCAGATTTAGTTTAGGTAATCATGAGGAGGATTTTGCAAAAGAGATTGTAAGTCTTACCAAAAAGATCTTTAATCTGGAAGCAAAAATCCACAGACGGTCAGGACAAATAAAGACAGGCATTGAAATAACAGTATGCCATTCGCAACTTGCAAATATCTTTGAAAATCTATGCGGTAAAGGAGCTAATAATAAGCATATACCGTTTATATTTCATGATTTACCACCTGAAAAACAAAGAATTATCTTAGATGCAATTTTCAAAGGAGATGGCACCTCTTTTATAGCCAGCCGCTCAAGGAATCGGCATAAATCCATCACTACAATTTCAAGAATATTATCTGAGCAACTAATTGATATTCTTCTGCGGTTGAACCTATTTCCAACACTTTATCTTAGTAAATTCCATATAGATAGATTGTTAGTTAACCACAGAGAGGCTTATGTTATTATCTGGTCAGAGGAAGCGGCTCAAAGATATAATCTTATTTATTATCAATCAGATGGGTCAGAATATTGGTTATTGCCGATAATTAAACTACAAAAAGAAACTTATAAAGGCCCTGTTTATAATTTTACAGTTGACGAAGATCATTCTTATATAGCCACGAATTTTGCAGTCGCCAATTGCCAAAAAGGCGGGGATATTTTTACTTTTTTAATGGAAAAGGAAGGCATGGAATTTAAAGAAGCCTTAGAATTTTTAGCCAAAAAAGCAGGAGTAGTTTTAGCCAAAACTTCCGGCAAGAAGGATTTTAAAGAGCGATTATTCGAGGTTAACCTGAAGGCTCAGGAGTTTTTTCACTACATCCTAACCAAACATGCCTTGGGTAAAACAGCTTTAGAGTATCTGGAAAAGAGGGGAGTAACTGATGTTTCTATTGCAGAATTTGGTTTAGGTTATGCCCCAAATTCCTGGGAGTCTTTAACCAAAGTATTGCTAAAAAGGGGTTTTACCATTGCTGAAATAGTGGAGTCTGGTTTAGCTGTGTCATCTAAGACGGGTGGATATGACCGTTTCCGGGGCAGAATCACCTTTCCTTTAATTGACGGTAAGGATAAACTGAGAGGTTTCTCAGGCAGAGTTTTATACCCACAGGAACCAAAATATATTAATACCCCCCAGACTCCTATTTTTGACAAAAGCAGCTATCTTTTTGGCATTAATTTGGCCAGAGCCGAAATTAGAAATAAAAAAGAAGCGGTATTAGTAGAGGGAGAAATGGATGTAATTTTATCCCACCAAGCCGGTTTTAAAAACGTAGTGGCTGCCAAAGGCACCGCTTTGACTGAAGGTCAAATAGATTTACTCAAAAAATACACTGAGAATATAGCTTTGTGTTTTGATATGGATTTGGCAGGAGATAGCGCTTCAAGGCGTGGTATTGAAATGGCGGAGAAAGCAGGACTTAATCTTAAGGTGGTGGAAATTGTTGGAGGCAAAGATGCGGCAGAAGTGATTAAAGAGGATCCCAAACTTTGGCAAGAAGCAATTGTTGGGTCTGTCCCTGTTTACGACTACTATATTAGCTCAACTGCCAAAAGGTATGATATTAAAAATCCGGCAGATTTAAAAAAAATTGGTCAGGAGTTAATCCCAATCTGGAGCAAAATTGCCGATGATTTAGTTAAAGAGCGTTATATTCAAAAATTGGCAGCCTTCTTAAAAACCGACGAAGGCACGCTAAGAAATGCTGTTAAAAAGGCTGCAGGTGGATTGCATATTAAGTTTACCCCTCTCGTACACGGAGTCAGACAGGATAATATCGTAAGAGCAAGATCCAGACGGGAACTTTTAGAAGAGTATTTAATTGCTTTGCTGTTGCATCCGCCAAAATTCGTGTTTGTGCCCGTCTTCCCGGAAACGTTATTTTTAAGAGAAACTTTCAGGCAAATTTATGTTTTATTATTTTTATACCTGGATTCTATTTCGTTTAAAAGCAGGGTTTTTAATATTAATGAATTTAGTGTAGATCTACCAAAAGAATTAGTCAGAGAAGTAGACAGGCTATATTTGACGGAGCTTGATGACAAGCTGGTTGATGGAAAAAATTGGCAAAAAGAAGTTTCGGGAGTTATTTCAGAGCTCAAAAAAGCTTTAATTAAAGGATCTTTGGAAAAATTGTCACTGGAAATTAAAAATGCCCAGGAGTTTGGTAAGATGGAAGTGCTGGAATCTTTAAATAGACGCTTTCGGGATTTATCAGTAAAGTTAAAGAATTTATAAAACCCTAAGATATATGGCAAAAGATAAAAAACAAACACCATTGGACGCTAAAAAACTCCTTAAATTAGGTAAGGACCGGGGGTTTATTACTCAAGAGGAAATTTTGCAGGTTTTTCCCGCTCCGGAGGAAACAATCGAGCAATTGGATGATTTATATATCAAGCTGATTGAGGAAGGTGTGGATGTATTTGAAACTACAGCCGAAGAAATGGAGGCCGATAGCAAGATCGCCACAGAATTGGAAAAAGAACTGGAGACGTTATCTACCCTGGAAGAAGGTTCGGTGACTGATCCTGTCAGGCAATATCTTCGAGATATCGGTAAAATTCCACTCCTCACTGCAGCTGATGAAATTGATTTGGCCAAAAGAGCGGAAAAAAACGAGCAAAAAGCCAGGGATAAATTGACCAGTGCCAATCTTCGGTTGGTAGTGTCTATTGCCAAAAAATATGTTGGCAGAGGCATGTCTCTCTTGGATCTAATAGAAGAAGGCAATATTGGCTTGATGAGGGCAGTGGATAAATATGACTGGAGAAGGGGTTATAAATTTTCAACTTATGCTACCTGGTGGATTAGGCAAGCCATCACCCGGGCTATTGCAGACCAAGCCAGAACCATCCGCATCCCGGTTCATATGGTAGAAACAATTAACCGTTTTAATCGTACCCAAAGAAGATTAATGCAGGAATTAGGCAGAGAGCCTACTCCGGAAGAGGTGGCTAAAGCTTTGGATATTGATATCTCAAAGGCCAGGGAAATAATTAAGGTGTCTCAAGAGCCAACCTCTTTGGAAACACCGGTTGGAGACGAGGAAGACTCTCACTTGGGTGATTTTATCGCGGATCAGGGTTTGCAGCCGGACGAGCAAGCCACCAGAGAGCTTTTGAAGATCCACTTAGATGAAGTACTAGATAGCCTCTCACCCAGGGAAAAACGGGTGCTGCAACTAAGATTTGGGTTAGAAGACGGCAAACAAAGAACTTTGGAAGAAGTAGGCAAGGAATTTGGGGTGACCAGGGAAAGAATCCGCCAGATTGAAGCAAAGGCTATTAGGAAACTTAAGCACCCAACCCGCGCTAAAAAACTCCGTGATTACTTGGAATAACATCCTTCGCAATCTTTACCTCTGAATTTTGTTCCAAATTTGGGCAAAAACATACCCAAAAACATAGCCTATTGCACTTGTCACCAGTATCAAAGTTATCCACTCTAATAAATCAAATGGTAAGCCCTACTTTACTAGGGTTTAATTTCACATTTCTCACCCCCTCTCAATTTAGGTGTACACCCCTGTGTTTAAAAATGCAAGCAGAGATGGTAAAATACCAAGCGTACATTCACATTCCTCGATAGCTCAACGGTAGAGCGTCCGACTGTAGAAAATGCAGCTTCTTGGCAAAAGCTAAGAATGAAAATGGGGTGAATTCAGGAAACCCTTTTTTAAAGAGGTAATCCTGAGCCAAGTCCCGCCATATAGGCGGGGAAGGTGCAGAGACTAGGTGAGTACACCAATTAGCGCCCCACACCTACAAACATGTCATTCTGGCCTGTCCAGAATCAAGTTTATGGTGAAGAGATAGTCCATTCCTTGATGTAAATTAAGGGCAAAATGTAATCGGCAGGTTCCTGGTTCGAATCCAGGTCGAGGAGCACATATTGACAAATGATATGTTTTGTCATAAAATAGATAAGTGAAATACTTTGATTGGGATGAAGAGAAGAATGCTTTTTTAAAGGCACTAAGGGAAATTTCATTTGAGGATGTTCAAACAGCTATTGAAGAGGGAAGAGTATTAGATGAATTTGAGCATCCAAATAAAAAACGTTATCCTAATCAGAGAATTTTTATAGTTGAGATAGATAATTATGCCTACTATGTTCCTTATGTAGAAGACGAAGAAAAGATTTTTTTAAAAACTATCTTTCCTTCACGGAAGGCAACTAAAAAATATTTATATGGAGGTGAGAAGAAGTAATTATGAAATATTATGAATTAGATGATGAGGAGAAACAGCTTCTAGTAGAGATTGAAAGAGGCGAATGGAAATCGGTTAAGAATTTTGCTAAACGCAAAAAGGAATTAATGCAGATTGCTAGGAATACTCTGAATAAAACTAAGAATATTAATATCAGATTGTCTGAACGGGATCTGTATAAACTAAAAGCTAAAGCTGCCAAACAGGGAATGCCTTATCAAACACTTGCTTCATCTATTCTTCACCAATCTGCAAAGGAGTAATTGCCGGTCATCCAAACCATATCTGGGGAACTGATATTACGTATATCAGGATGCATCAGGGATTTCTGTATCTGATAGCTTACCTGGACTGGTTCTCCCTGTTTGTGCTTGCCTGGAGGTTATCAAATACACTTGATGGTTTCTTTGTCATTGAGGCAGCAGAAGATGCTATCAGGCAGTAAGGAATTGCCTGCATATTTTGGGAACAATAGATTATATGTGCACCCATTTACTGTTTTTGAATTCCTAAGAGATGTTCATTAGCGGTTTTTAATTCAGAACAAAAGGATGGTCAGCTAAAAGTATTTGGTTTAATGGCATTTAATAAAGCGAAATTTGATAAATGTAGTGCTGATCTGAGAGCATTAGGTTTAAGGCAAGCAGTTGCTACTTAGAAAGATTAACTCGATCACCTAACGACAAATAACTTACATCAAGTTTATTCCTGAACATGTCAACTAGGGCGAGCCAAGTGGCACTTAATATACAAAGTGTTTATAATGTTCTTATGTCTTCTCGCGTGCTAGTTAGAAAAAATAGAATTTTTATTCCCATTTTATTTATTTTAGTAATATTCGGAATGACCTTTCTTCTAAAAGATAAGTTCTTTATTGGTAACCAGGCTATTAATTCTACTGTTACTCAAACTGCTTCAGTTGGAGAGAAGTGGAAAACATATACAAATGATAGTTTGGGTTTTTCATTCGAAGTTCCGTCTAAAAGCAGCGTTAGTGTTGATAGGTATGGAAGTTATTTCACTATTACTGTCCCAAATGTAAGTGACCAAATCAACTTTCAGCTGTTGCTCTATTAGCAAACAAACATATACAAATAAGTATTATGGATATTCGTTAATTATTCCCGTTATCCGGTTGAAAGCTCAATTATAAAGCCGCTTTGCTTCAGCCAGCAACAGTGAACAATCAAACCTGGATAGTATTAAGAATATTATTAAAACGCTATCTTATTAAGATTTGGCTTCACTTTTTCTATAGCAAGCCTAAAATTTGAAAAAGCCTTGATAATTGAGTGGTTATATTAGTGTTACGATTCTCGAGCACAAAAAACGTGAATTTATACCGTAAATGGCACCTAATTCACGCTGAATTGACAAAATAACGTGAATATGCTATAATTTCAGTATGTTAAGTTCTTTAATTCAGAAAAAAATTCAAG
>MFCX01000006.1:7434-18503 GCA_001777055.1 Candidatus Daviesbacteria bacterium RIFCSPHIGHO2_02_FULL_39_12
CTGAAATTCCGGAAAGTGTTTATAACTCTAATGCCATAGAAAATTCTACTTTAACTCTTAAGGAAACAGAAAAGATACTTTTAGAGATGGAGGTGTCGAAAAATGTCAGTCTGAGAGAGGTATTTGAAGCTAAAAATTTAGCACGGGTTATGGAATATATCCGTACTAAATTTTCAGAAGAACTTTCAAAAGAAATAATATTACTTCTTCATCAAATGTTAATTGGTAATATTGATGATAGTATTTCAGGAAAGTTACGTAAAAAAGGGGAGTACGTACGTGTAGGCAATTATATTGCCCCAGCTCCCGAACATGTAGAACGGATGCTGGAGGAGATTTTAATTGAGCACTCAAGTGACGATATAAGTTATTTGATAGATAAGATTTCCAGATTTCACCTGCAATTTGAAACAATCCACCCTTTTAATGATGGAAATGGGCGTATTGGTCGAGTGCTAATAAACTATCAACTATACAAAATAGGCTTTCCGGGAATAATCATCCGTGATAAAGAAAAAGTGATTTATTACAATTCATTTCAAGAGTACCGTGATGACAAAAAGACTAAATCAATGGAAAGAATAATATCGCCGGCAATCATGGAAGCTTTACATAAAAGAATAGCTTATTTGAAAGGATATAGGATTATTGAAGCAACTGAGTATGCATTAAAGATTGGTAAACCAGTTCCTGTGGTTTTAAATGCCGCCAAACGTCAAACCATACCTGCTTTCAGGGAAAAAGGTGTTTGGAAAATAGGCATTAAAGTCTGATTGTATGAGAGGCAGATTCTCGTATCTGCTGCTCTGGATGAAATATATCTTAAGATGAGAAAATTGGTATAATGTACCTTCATTTATAATTCTCCTATGGTTGATAAAAAGGATAAAATTGTTTTAGTCGGCGGCTGTTTTGATGTTTTGCACCCCGCTCATGTGATCTTTTTGGAAAAGGCTAAAAAAATGGGGGATTTTTTGGTGGTAATCTTGGAATCTGATGAAAAAATTAAAAAGATTAAAGGCGCTAACCGTCCGGTCTATTCCCAAAAAGATAGGGCCATGATGTTAACAGCGCTTAAAGCAGTTGACAAAGTTGTTTTACTGCCGGTTATGGAGAAAGAAAAAGAATATGATGAGCTTGTCAGAAAAATCAAGCCGGATATTATTGTCACAACCCGTGGTGATCCTCAAATCTATCACAAACAGCGTACAGCCAAGTTAACAGGAGCCAAAGTAAAATATGCCACCAAATTTATCAGTAAATTTTCCACCACCAACGCTTTAGCTAAATGAAAATTAAACTTTTTTTGCTCTCTATTATTTTCTTGTCCTTTTTTACCTACCTTTCCTATACAGTAGCCAAAGAATACTGGCAGCAAATTGACTTTGACACCACAGTTAAATTACAGGATCATATCTTAAGAAAGTTTGATCCTGTTTTTTCTTATTTTAGTTTACTTGGCAGCGCAGAAATCACGGTTCTCTTTTGTTTTATCATGGCTTTTTTATCGTTAATACGCTTAAAAATTTTGCCTGTCTTAGGATGGGTATTGATCATTCCTGCAACTTTAGCAGAGATTTTCGGTAAATTAGTTTTGTTCCATCCCGCCCCACCGGTATTTTTGCATAGAACCCTTTTGCCTACCGGATTGCCCTCATTTTATGTGCATACGGATTTCTCCTATCCGTCGGGTCATATGACAAGAACCGTATTTATAGCCGTAATTCTGATAATTCTAACTTTAATGAGATTAAAAGATAATTTTTTAAAAATTACCATAATATCCTTTCTGTCAGGTCTAATTTTCCTAATGGGAGTGACCAGAGTTTACCTGGGTGAACATTGGTTGTCGGATGTATTAGGCGGTAGTTTGTTGGGAGCCGGCATGGGCTTTCTTGCTTCGATATTGATTTTGCGTCCTAAATTAGTTTAATATACCTTTGATGCCCGGGGGAGGTGATTAATATTAACAGAAATGTTACCATCGTAGTTATAATCTTAGTCTTGGTGGTAATTGCAGGATATTTGGTGTGGTTAAGAAGTAAATTTCAAGCTCCGGTTAGTCCGAGTGCAGAAGTTCAAGTTACTGCTACTCCGAGTGCGACAAGTACAGCCAGCCCTTCTGCTACCCCGGGAGTTAAGGAAGCAACCAGGTCAACAACACTCAAGTCTGCTACCTCGAGCTCAGTCAGGAGATAGGTGTTATGGACAAACTAATTATCATTGGTTCAGGCCCGGCCGGTTTAACGGCGGCAATTTATGCTGTCAGGGGCGGCATTAATACTTTGGTGATCGCCGGCAGAGAAGCTGGCGGGCAGCTAATGCTGACTACCGATGTCGATGATTTTCCCGGCTTTGAAACAGGAATCCAGGGACCGGAGTTAATGGCTAAGATGAGGAAGCAAGCCGAAAGATTTAATGTTAGATTTATAGGTGAAGATGTAGTAAGCGTGGATTTTTCCAAAGAACCTTTTACTATTAAAACCGAGACAAAAAGTTTATCAGCCCGATCAGTCATATTGGCTACCGGAGCCTCTGCCATGTGGCTAAATTTAGAGTCTGAACAGAGACTGCGAGGCAGGGGAGTGTCCGCTTGCGCAGTTTGTGACGGCTTCTTTTTTAAGGATAAAGTGGTAGCAGTGGTTGGCGGAGGAGACACTGCCATGAGAGAGGCAAATTATCTATCCAAGCTGGCAACAAAAGCCATAGTTATTCATAGAAGAGATGCTTTAAGAGCTCAAGCGGCGCTGCAGTCTTTAGTTAAAAGTAAATCTAATGTGGAATTTGTCTTTAATTCAACAGTGGAAGAAGTTTTAGGGCAGGACAAAGTCACAGGAATCAAGCTAAAAAATACCCAAACCGGAGAAATTAGCCAAATAGAGCTTGACGGATTATTTATTGCCATTGGCCATAAGCCCAATACAGGCTTTTTAAAAGGGCAGATTGAGTTAGACGAAAGAGGATATGCGGTTGTAAAAGATGAAATACAAACATCTGTCGAAGGGATATTTGTGGCAGGTGATGTTTCCGACCATAGGTATAGACAAGCTGTAACCGCTGCAGGTGCTGGTTGCAAGGCAGCCTTTGACGCAGAGGAGTACTTGGAAAATTTGGTGTCTGTTTGATTTAAAATTCTCACTTTTTCTTTATTGGTTTTTAATAAAATTGAGTATAATATGAATTAGTAATGAAATTACTATCAAGATTCCTTGGACTTCTTCCTGCAAGACCTGTTTATGCCCATTGTGATATCCCGTGTGGAATTTATGATTCTCACAGCGCGCAGCTTGCTGCCAGGACAGTTTTAACCATGGTGCAAAAAATAAATGAACTGCTCAAAAATAATGCCTCAGTAACGGATCGGAATAACTTTGTCAGAATGGTCAAAGTTAAAGAGGAACATGCAGAAATTTGCAAAAGGGAAATATTGATACTATGGACAGATTATTTTAAGAGTGAACATTTGGAAAAATTTCCCAATCTGCATGAGTTAGTCTGGAAAACTGCCAAGCTTTGTTCGGAAAATAAACGTCTGGTTGATGAAGGAATGGCTAGAGAATTAATTGAGGCAGTAGATCAAATAGTAAATATCTTCGCTGAAAGCAAGAAATAGTAAATGTCATTCCGAGCCCCGCAGAAGTTGTTTCCGTTTTCCAGATTTACTGTTTCAGGTAATTCAATGTTTCCTGCATTAAAACCCGGACAAGAGGTTTTAGTTTTTAACTGGTGGAGATTATTGGGGTTAAGGGTAGGAGATATAGCAGTAATAAAGAAAAATGGCAAGGAGTTAGTTAAACGCATCGGACAAATATCCTCCGATCGTAGGATATTTGTCATAGGTGACAACCAGAAATTCAGTACTGATAGCAGAACATTTGGATTAATCAAAGAGAGCGAGATACTAGGTAAAGTAATTTGGTACTAGTAGCCGTCAAACCTGTCAGTTCTGATATTTATTGGGTCTACCTCAATTTTTAGCAGTATTTTCTCAACATCATCAACCATCCCGGGTGGTCCGGCGAGATAGAAAATAGTATTAAGTATCAAGTATTTAGTATGTAGTATTATTTTCAATTTCCCTTTATCCAGTTTACCTTGAACTGTGGTATTAACATAATGAATTTTTAAATTTGGCAGCTTATTCTGCCAGTTATCCAGCTCGTTTTTAAAAGGGAAATTATTTACTGAATTCAAATAAATTAAAATTATAGGAGTTTTAAGTTGTTGATCAAGCACATATTTAATCATGCTTCTAAAAGGGGTGATGCCTATACCTCCGGCAATAAAAACTGCTTTTTCTGTTTCATCTAAAGTGAAAGTGCCTGCTGGATGAGAAGTGGAAACAGTTTCACCAGGTTTGATATTTTCCATAAACTTTTTAAAGGGAGAAATGCCTTTTTTGGTGGTGACCATTAAAGAATTCTCTGTAGGGGATGAAGAAATAGTAAAGGCGCGGGTAGAGCCATTCGGATCATCAACCGGTAATTCTACATCCAAATATTGGCCAGGGTAAAAGATGAACCCCTTAGGCTTTTCCAATATTAAGCTAAAGATATTCTTGCTAACCTGCTTCTTTTCTAAAACATTTAAGATCATATTTTGGATTATATCCTAATATGAGATAATACATCTATGGAAACAACCATCCAGCAAGAGATAGATTTATGCCGTAATTCCGGCAAAAGTTTAAAGCAAGCAGGATTTGGCGTTTCACCTGAGTCTTTGAATCCTAACGACCAAGCACCCTTGGAAAGGATAAAAGATACATTAGGAGATGCGGTTCATATCGTAGGTGCTCATGTTGAGGAACAATTGGGAGGGCAGGGGCAGGATACGTATATCAGAGTCAGTCCGGGCAAAAGATTTGGCCGTTGGGTTTTGGACAGATTTAGAAGGAAACAGAAATAATTTATGGAAGTGACAACGACAACAGGAATAGATTTTATCAGCTTAATAATGCTGCTGGTGGCATTTTTTGCCTTGACTTTATTGGGAGTCGGAGCCTTCTTGTTTTTCAAAAAGTATTTAGTAGGTTGGATTAAGTATAAAGATCGTGAAAAAGAATCTTTGCAATTTGTTTTACTGCAAATTAAGGTTCCAAGAGGTAATGAGATAAAAATTGATGCGGCAGAGCAGCTTTTTGCTACCTTTGCTTCTTTAGCAAAATCAGGCGGAATTTTATCTGCTTTCAAACCTCAGCCTCATTTATCCTTTGAGATTGTGGCAGTTCATGAATCTATCAAGTTTCTTGTCTCCTGCCGTAAATCTTTACAGGATCTATTAGAAAAGCAAATCCACGGAGCATACCCGGATGCAGAAATCAAAGAAGTTCCCGAATATAATATTTTTTCCGAAATCTCTCAAACAGCTTATGCTCAACTGAAGTTAAAAAGCGCCGATTATTTTCCGATTAAAACTTTCCGTGATTTACCAACAGATCCGCTGTCCGCTTTAACTTCAGCTTTGGCCAAAATGCAGCCGGGGGAGGGAGCTGTGCTGCAGCTAATGATTTCTCCTTCAGACGGCAAGTGGAAAGACTTGGGTAAAAAATGGGTCAAAAAGGAAAAAGATCCGGGTAAAGAAAATAACCCCAAACCGCCTCCGGATGCGAAGCAATTGGAAGCTGTGGAAGGGAAACTTTCCAAGTCTGGTTTTGAGGTTAGTTTAAGACTGATAACTTCCTCTACTTCTGCCGAATCTGCCAAAGCGCATTTGACCAATATCAAGGCTTCTTTTGAGCAATTCAGCGGACCCTACAATAATTTTACCGGAGCTAAAGTAGCCTCGGAAAAAGGCTTTTTGACTGATTTTATTTACCGCTATATGCCAAGATTTTCCAAAGGCTTGGTATTAACATCAGATGAGCTGGCCTCGGTCTTCCATTTTCCCAACAAATCCATTGAAACTCCATATATCACTTGGTTATCTTCCAAAAGAGCTCCGGCTCCGGAAAAAATTCCCACCTCCGGTCTGTATTTAGGCAAGTCTGTTTTTAGGGGAGTAGATAGAACGGTTTATTTGGCAGAAGATGACAGAAGAAGGCATATGTACATTATCGGCAGAACAGGTACAGGTAAGTCGGAACTGTTAAAAAGCATGATGCTGCAGGATATTTTATCCGGCAAGGGTTTGTGTTTTATTGACCCTCACGGTGATGCGGCAGAGGAAATGTTAGAGTTGATTCCTCCGCAAAGAGCAGAGGATGTGATTTATTTTGACCCCTCGGATATAGCCCGGCCCTTTGGCTTAAATATGTTGGAAGCCTACACAGAAGAACAAAAACATTTTGTGGTGGCCTCCATCATTGGACTGATGTACAAGCTGTTTGATCCTAATAAAACAGGCATTATCGGCCCCAGGTTTGAGCATGGAGTGAGAAATGCCATGTTGACTGCCATGAGCAAACAGGGCGCCACTTTTGTGGAAGTGATGAGGATTATGACTGATGCTGAGTTTGTCAAAGAGCTGCTGCCTTTGGTGTCCGATCCGGTTGTTAAAAGATATTGGACTGACCAGATTGCCCAAACCACAGATTTTCATAAATCCGAAGTTTTGGATTATACGGTTTCTAAATTCGGCAGGTTTGTCACCAATAAAATGATGAGAAATATCATCGGTCAATCAAAATCCGCTTTTGATTTAAGAAAAGTCATGGATGAGGGAAAGATTTTAATTATGAACTTGTCCAAAGGCCGGATTGGAGAAGAAAATTCTAACTTTTTAGGGTTAATTTTAGTGCCCAAGATTTTAGCTGCGGCCATGTCTAGGACTAATATGCCGATGGAGCAAAGGCGGGATTTTTATTTGTATGTAGATGAGTTTCAAAATTTTGCCACCGATACCTTTGCCGATATTTTATCCGAGGCCAGAAAATATAGACTAAATTTAGTAGTTGCAAATCAATTTATTGGTCAAATTGGAGAAGATTTAAAAAATGCGGTGTTTGGCAACGTGGGTACGGTGATTGCTTTCAGGGTAGGAGTGACAGATGCCAATTATTTGCAGCATGAATTTTCCCCAACTTTCACTGAACAGGATTTAGTTAATATCGAATCTCCCCATGTTTATATTAAAACCATAGTTTCCGGAGAGCCTATGGTGCCGTTTTCTTTGGATACCACCAAGGATATGGCCAAATGGCAGGCGATGTTAAAGCCGCAAATCGGCGCAGCAATTAAAGAATTATCCAGGCTTAAGTTTGGCAGGGATGTAACTCAAGTAGAAGCAGAAATTATCACAAGGGCAAAATTATAGTATAATTTCTTCAACAGGCCCGTAGTTCAATGGTAGAACGATTGGCTTATATCCAATTCACGAGGGTTCGATTCCTTCCGGGCCTACCTAAATTCTGGTCCGCCCACCTTTACAGTTCTTCCAGTCTGACCTTGCCTTCGCCGCCTTGGCCTTGGATAAACTGGAGATATTTTTCGGTGGTTGATAATCTCTTGTGACCTGCCAGTTTGGAGACCGTCAACAGAGATACCCCTGATTGTAATTGATGGGCTACCCAGGTATGACGAAGATCATTAACCTTAGCGCCCTTGATTCCGGCAATTCTAAAGTATCTGTCAATTGTAGTTCTGATATTCCTAATCAGTAACGGCTTGCCCGTTTTAGTCACAAACAGGGCATGGGAAGGGGTTTTTGGTCTGACTTCCAAATATTTGCTGACAGCTTCAGCAGCTGGTTTATTTAAGGGAATAGTTCTTTCATTGGTGCCTTCAAAAGCAGGAACATGAATAGTTTTTGGCTCCTGGAAGTTGATGTCTTCTACCCGCAGTTGAGCCAGCTCTCCAATCCTGATGCCGGTTTGTAAAAGAAGCTCGATGACTGCAATGATTCTGGTATCAGCTCTGGCAGCATCCCTTAAAGCGCGGTATTCGAGTTTAGTTAAAATTCTGGGTGGTTTATTTTCAAACTTAGGATGAGAAAGGCCAGTGGCTGGATCATTAGTAATAATATTTGAAGTTTTTAAGAATTTAAAAAAAGTTTTGGTGGAATTGGTTTTTCTGGAAACTGATTTAGGAGTGTAAGCTTGTTTGGCTAAAGAGTCCATGAAGGCCTGTAGATCTTCGGTTGTGACTATATTCGGATCGGTTTTTCCCAAGCTGTTTAAGTAGTTAACCAGTTGCTCAATGTCTTTGCCATAAGCTAAGATAGTAGCTGAGGCGCGGGATTTACCTTGCAAGTGGCCGACAAACTGTTGATGTGCATCCTTGAGTGAAACCATGTCATGTATTATATAGTTATAGGATGAATTCGTCAAGGACGAATTCATCCTATCTGCACCTCGAAGGTGGGCTTTGACTCCTTTGAGGTGGTGGTTACAATCAGGAGTAATTATGCTTAAGAAAATAATCGTAGGAATAATCATTTTAGCAGTGTTATTTTTGGCATATAAGTTGTTTTCTCAAATATTGTATGCCTTAAAATCAGAAGGCAGGTTAACCCAAGCTGCAGAAGTGGTATATAGCCTGGAAATGAAAAACAAACAATTACAAAAGAAACTATCTGAAATACAGTCGGTAGAATTTATTGAATCTCAGGCCCGTAATAAACTGGGGTTATCTAAAAAAGGGGAAACAATTGTAATTATTGCGGAGGATAAATTAAAACTGGTTTTAGGAACCAGCCAGTCTGCAATACCCCGTTTACCCAATTGGCTAGGTTGGTTGAAGGTATTTTTACACTAACATTTAACTACCGAGCATAATTTCCTTACATAATTCGACATGCAGGTGTGGACTGAGTAAGCGCTGTCTGCTAAAATTAGCAAAATGGCTGGAGCAGAGCACATTGTTCTCAGAGATGATGGACAGATTAGAGAACATATTATTGCCGGTACTTATCATGGTCCTACAGAAGGAATCCGGGTTAGTCGTAGACCAAAGCATATAGAACGGCTGTTTTCTTCTTCCTATACGGGCTAAAGCCGAGGGGCGACACAAAATCACTGGTTTGGATATCGGCAGCGGCAGATTTGGTTTACTTGAGAAAGATCAGTTGGATTTCATTTTTACCGTAAATAGCGGAAGATACTTTTCGCCGAAAATATTTGAAGAAGTTGTTAGAACCGCAACCAAATATCTAGTACCAAGGGGTACTTTTATGGCCTATTACTTTATCGGTAACCTCCCCTGGTCTATAGGAGGGTATAATAATGGTTTTAACACTGCTGCTAGTTGCGTAGCCGCCAGGCAGATTTTATGTTAAGAAGAGGCAGGAGGAGGTATCGTCCTATACAGGGTATTAGTTTGGTATGGAACCATCCCGGTGATGAAGAAACAAGAGGCGGTTTCATTTTGAGAAAAACCTCCGCTTTCTGCAGTATCCAGACCTGCCAGTCTGGTCAGACCGCTGGAGAACCCGTTATGACGGGTGATCACAACGGATAAATCATACCCATGCCTAAATGATTAGATCTGGTAACAACACCCCCAACTCTTGCATTAGCAGGTAAGCCTGCTTTATTAATGCGTCCTGCTCTTAGAATAGCCGGAGGAAGTGTTTTAGGGTCGGTACCGGTTAATATTTGCCAGTCACTGGTCTGCTCGAGTTTATATCTCAGGCTTGATCCTAATTCAAAATAAAGTCCACTGAGTATAATGACTTTATGGCCTTGAGCAGCTAATCCGTGAAGTCCCCGCCTTTCATCTATTTTGGGATGCCAATTACCAAGCAATCTATTATAATCCTCTGTGGCGCCATCTCCGCTAAAGATCTCCGGGCTCGTTCAATAGCCTGTTCGCTTACAGGTAAACCAGCTACCTCTCGGTGTTCTTGCGGTGTTGCGGTTGGATTTATAAAAATTGACAATGCCGTTAAATTTTCGCCTGCTGACTCAAGAGTCTTTTTAACTCTTGGATATAAGGCGTCACATTTTATCATAGGCATTAAAGATTTAGGAAGTGGAATATCTAGAAAAGAGTTACCTAAAGTATTTGAGGATTATTACCAGGGGTCTAATGCCTCAAAAGAGGGTTTAGGTTTAGGATTATTTTTAGTAAATGACATAATTAGGCGATTGCATGGAATGGTTAAGATCAAATCCCGGGTAAACAAGGGAACCAATGTTGAGGTGTGGTTACCTAGAGCAAAACCCTGACTGATATAAGGGCTAGTTTAATCCTTAATCATATACCCAAAACCTCTGACAGAATGAAGGAGTTTTTTCCTGTTTTGATACAAACGGGTATGATAGAATTGTAACTGCCATGAAAAAAACAGCCCAACAAGTTCAGGACGATCTTTTTAGAAAGATGCCTGTAGAGAGGAAAATCAGAATAGCCTCTTCGTTCTGGCATTTTGCTAAAACTATGGCTGGGGTTGACAAGATCTATCATAACATGGATGGAATTAGAGAATACATTAAAAAAAGTCGCTAAAATTTTAATAAAACTAAGGATCCCTTATTTAGTAACAGGTGGTGTGGCAGTTGTCGTTTGGGGTAGGCCGCGTTATACAGCCGATATTGATATTGTGATTGAGCTCAAAAAAGACAAGATAGAAAAACTAATAGCTGCTTTGATAAAAGAGGGTTACGTAGATAAGGAAGCAGTTAGTGAGGCGTTAAAGTACCGGAGCGAGTTCAACTTTATTGATAGGGAGAGTAGCTTGAAAGTAGACTTTTGGATCCTAAGAGATTCTGAATTCGACAGGTCTAGATTAAAAAGAGCAGTGTTGAGAAAAATCTTTGGCACCAAGATTTATTTTAGTTCTCCTGAAGATTTAATTTTAAGAAAACTACTCTGGTTTAATGACTCTAAATCCAGTAGACAGTTAGAGGATATCCATTCAATTATGGCAATTATAAAGGATAAACTCGATTATGATTATCTTAGAAAATGGGCAAAACAGCATCATACCTTGGGGTTTTTAGAGAAGATGATTAGTTTAGTTAATCCTTAATCATGTAACCAAAACCTCGCACAGAGTGGAGGAGTTTCTTGTTAAAGTCTCCGTCAACTTTCTTTCTTATATCAGGACTTACGCACTTGAATTGTATTCTTTTATAGTTTTTCCCACTAAAAATATATCCCATTAGGAATTTGTGCCTGTTAATTAATCTG
>MFCX01000007.1 GCA_001777055.1 Candidatus Daviesbacteria bacterium RIFCSPHIGHO2_02_FULL_39_12
CGGAAAAATCATTAAATCCTCAAAATCTACCAATATTTTACAAGTTATTTAGAATTAGTGGGGTAATGTCAGATTTTTTGATACTTGCATTCGTCATAAAAAGTGTGTTATAGTATACACCATTCTGTCCAAATTGCTATGGGATTAGGATTTAACAAACACTTAACAAAAATTTTAATTGTTATATTTGCGGCAGTATCAATACTTGCCGTTCCTTTTAATAAAGACTCGGTTTTTGGTTATGGACATACTCTGGGTATATCGGCTGTCAGTTTAGCCTCCACTACCACTCAGGACACCCCGATTGATTTAAGCAGCTCTGTCAGCACAGTCGCAGATGGCAATATCGGCACCCAACCGGTAACAAGCTATGACGGAGGTAGTTTAACTAACGTTGATTTAACTAATTTAGGAAATATCGGCGGTCAAATCCCAACTGTAGGTAAAGCAGTAACTTTAGTTTCCTCCACTCCCGGCATTCCAATCACTATTGCCAGTAACCGTGTTTCTAATGCCAGTGTGGTCATTCCCAACAATACCACCATTTTGGCGCCTGCTGCCTGGGATGGGACTATCACTCCGCCTGCAGCCGGCTCTAGTACCGGTACTGCTCCAAGCGGTTTTTCAGTAGGCGGCTCTATAGTGGAGGTAGGTTCATCTACAGCCATATTATTGTTTGACCAACCAATAGATGTTGTCTTAACCGGTGTAACAGGACCGGTAGGATATAAAGCTGCAGGGTCAAACGCCTGGGTTCAGATTACCAGCGCCTGCGGCGGAACTTATGCAAGCCCTTCCCCGCCAGTTTTTCCCGGTGAATGTTATAGCTCCAATGGAACGGATACTAAAATCCATACTTATCATTTGACTACTTTTGCTTCTTTGGTGGCGGCAGCTGCCTCCGACAGTAGCAGTTCCGGCAGTAGCGGTGGTAGCAGCGGAGGCGGAACCAGTGCGCCAAGTTGTAATGATTCTGCCGCAGGAGGAGCACCGGCTTTACTTTCGGCAACAGCTGCCGGTCCTAATAAAGTCACTTTAACTTGGTCTAAAGCTAAGGATCCGGTTACCCACTATGTTATATCATACGGATTAACCCCTGGTAAGCCTCTTTACGGCAATCCTAATGTGGGAGGAAAAGATACCACTTCTTATACAGTGGGTAGCTTGTCCGGAGGGACTACTTATTACTTTAGAGTAAGAGCCGGTAATGGCTGTAACGGCGGGCCTTATTCTAATGAAATAGCAGTCAGGCCGGCCGGTGCATTTGTTTCTACCCCGGCTGCCGGATTTTTACCGGGAGTATTAGGTACTACAAAGACTGTCCAGGAACCCGCCGGTGAAAAACCGTCACAAAGTGATCAACCTTCTCAAAAATCTGACTTAGTTTCTCAGCAACCTAAAAGTATGGCATCCACTCAGTACGGTGGACTGCTGGGTAGTTTTTTCCGCTTTATCTTTGGATTCATTAGTAGTCTTTTCGGCAGATAATAATTTTCCTTGCTTACAAATCTTGAAGGTCCTGGTCAACTTGAGAAAAATCACTGCTGTCTGAGGATTCCACATCTACTGCATTGAGATTCTGACTCAAGGTTTCTGTTGTTACTTGCGCTTCTGCCGGTCTGACTGGTACTTGAGAAACTTGCTGGTTTATTTGCTGCTTACTTAAAAACCAGTAAATTCCTCCGACTGCCAACATTATTAATACAATGCCTCCTATAAACCATAAAACCATTTTACTGCTCTCTTTTTCCTGTCCTGCCTGCACTGTTGCTAAAGTAGGTTGCGCAGTAGGTTGAATTGGTTGATTATTGTTGTCCACTTGTTGTTGCCTCCTTTGCGCCTTTTTCCGCTTTGGCAGTTCTGATTACCTCTGTAACTTTTTGCTTACTTTCTATAACAAGCTTTCTTACAGCAAGTAAATCATTATGCAATTTTTTTCTTTGAGTCTGCGCATCCGCTTTAACTTTACTTTCTGAAGTTAGTTCAATCGTGTAATCCTTTCCTGATTGTTCCGTTACAACATCAGACGTACTTATTATCATTATTCTCGCATCCTCAATTGCAACTCTTGTAGCATCAGGGTCTTTTATACTGGAGTTACCTTGGTTGACCAGATTTTCCACTTTGTCCAAAATTGTGGATATAGTATTTAGATGTTTCAGCATCCGGTCTGTTTGATTTGTATTTATCCTGTTTAAATTGGTGTTTACTGTCTCGGCAATTTCGGCTTTCTTTTTATCCTTGAATGTTTGCAATTTTTCTTTTAAAGCAGCATGCCTTGAAGCTATTTTTTCTTTCCTGTCCTCTATTTTTTGTTTTATATTGGCTTCTTTTGAAGCAATCCTGATCTGGACTTTTTCTTTGCGGGTTTCAACTTTAGCCTGAACTGCTTCTTTTCGGGCTTCAATTTTTTGCTGGATTAGAATTTTTTTGTCGCTTGTTGCTGAAATGGTTGAGTCCTGGGCAAATAGCGGTTTAATTAATAAAAAAGCAAGCAGGGTATAGAAAATTATGACGGCAAGGTTTGTCAGCTTAGATATTTTAAGAGCAGTTGTCACTTGTAAACAATATCAAATAGAGGCGCTGGATGTCAAGTGCTAATTTTGGTAAAATAGTCTTTGGTTTGACTTTGCGCCCATAGCTCAGCGGATTAGAGCGAGCGCGTTCTAAGCGTTAGGTCGGGGGTTCGAATCCCTCTGGGCGTACAAACAAATTCGAACCATTTTTCAATCGCAATCGCATTAGTCGACGCATTGGGTCGCGACTGAGGACAAAGTAGTTATGGAAGATATCGCTCTAGCAGAAAGACCCATTATTATAGGTCAACGAGATATTACACGCTTTTCTGAATCTCCCAAAGGAGATGAAGAGCTTGAAAAAGGTATTTGGCTATCATTAAATGCATACTTAGGTCGTCATGAATACTATAGACCGGAAAGCAAAGTCACCCAGTATGTGCAAGGAAGATTGGATTTTTTAGTAGATGGTAAAAAAGCTGAGGTTATAATTGTTCATGATGCAATGCCAGAGGCATTTTCTACGCCTGGTTATGTTGTATTAAGCGATGGTCTTCTTAGCCTTCTTTCACATCAAGAAGAGCTTGATGCGCTTTTAGGGCACGAATGGACTCACTTAGCAAAAAAGCACATTGAGAGTGGGAATGCAGGTGACCCAATCAGAGATGTAGGGCGTAAAAGGCTTCATGAAACAGAGGCGGATGTACGCGCTGCTGAGTTGTTAGAAGACAAGGGAATTAATCCTTATGGATTCTCATCATTGTTTAAAAAGTTAGAGCAGGTTCCACACAAACCGTTATTTAAAAGTGAGAAGATTGTTATCCCTCATGATGACTATGAACATGGTTCTCTACTTGATAGACGTTTAAACTTTGAGCAATTAGCTAGATTTATAGATTCAAGGCATCTATCACATCAACTTTCTCCACTTCAGCTTGAAGTTGAGGATTTCGAAGGTTATCAAAAAGATACAGATTTATGGAATCGCTTTAAAGAATTAAGTTTCTTGGAAAAAAGGCATTTTCTCGAACGCCAATTCCATGCCTTGAGTACGCCAGAATCTGATTCACGAGCAGAGGAGGAAAGGAAACAACAGTTTCAACAATTAGTAACTTGGCAAAAAGATCTTTTTAGAGATCGTGATTCTACACTCTCGGAAGCAGGTTTGGATTCATTGGTATTTCTTACCGTCAATACGTCCTATGTTAAAAAACCCATTATATGGTCACTAGAAACAATGGATACTGTAACAAACTTACAAGGTGAACAGGTAGAACTTTCAGAGTGGGTTTCAGGATATGGAGACGTAGAAGCAATACGTTCGCTTCTATCCCCTGCTAAAAATCCTATTCTTTATGAATCTGGAATTGTACTCAGCGGCTATGATGTTGAGACGATAGGTACATCTTTACTTACAAACTATGTTTTGCAAAAAGATAATTTAGATTTGAGGGCATACAGACAATTAGTCGAACAACTACCTTATCACGATAAATATTATTATGCTCCTATTGTTGAATATGCATTTGATAAAAATATTTTCAGCACGGATTTAGCTGTATCATTTGCAGATATGCTTAGTGGTTCAAAAGTAGCTGCTTTTGACGTTTCTGAAATGATGTCAGACAAAATAAAAAAACGTCTTTTTGAACGTGGTCACCAACCACCCTCACCATTTAGTGAAGAGGAGGAAAATGCATTTACTGCTTTAATGAACCAAACCACTGAAGGTGGATTTCGTAATGAAGTTAATGGTCATTTGATCAGTGCTAGAATCTCAGCTCTAGAAAGACTTAGTGGTGATCCAATTGCTTTTTTTAAATATGTCTCTGGCTTTATGCATGATTATAACCTTAAGGAAAATCAAAATTATATGATCCTTCAGGATGCTATGTTTCAGAGAATGACACCTGCTGATGCGCTTAAAGTTCTTACAAAATGGGCAGAAGCAAACTCCTATGACGTCGAGGAATCGCACTTCGGAAAAACATTTGGAGAAGGATACTCGGGCATAAAGAGCTTTAAGCGTGATGATGAGCCATCAAGAATAATAAACGCTAAGGATTTTCTCGATAGACTATTAGTAATGGCTATATGTATGGAAAAAGAACTCTTTTTAATCAATACTGAGTCAAATCTAGATCGCCTTGCGGATTCACGACTCACTTCGGCAAGAGTAGAGACGATTTTAGATGGTATCAGGGAAGCTCCTCAAAGAGCTAGGGAGCTTGGTTTTATCGTGAATTGGGATGTTCTCCCTAGAGATCTTAGCAGATTTTCAAAGCTTATCAAGGGGATTAGATCAAAGTCTCTTAAGAAGGCAGCTACCACAAGAGCCTCTCTCGTGCCTCTTATAGAACATTTACCAGTTTTTGGTATAGAAGGAACACTTGCAGATCAGCAAATGTGGCAAAAAGTATCAAATCAATTATTAAGAAGTAAGGATGTTACAAACATTAATACACTTCTTGAGTTTCTAGCTGTTTCATTATTAGCAAATAACACACAAATACTTTTACAAGTTCCTCCTGAAATTGCAAAAAGAATAGCGCAGTCTATGACATTTGATGAGGCTGTTGAATTCGTTGGTCAAAGATTTCCTAACTTATCGCCTCATATTTTTGCAAGAGCGTTAGATTATCTCATAGAAGATCGTGCTAGAACCCTTGCTGATTTTTCTAAACTTGAGCAATTAATGCATGATAATGTCCGAAGATATTTTGTTGACGAAGAAGCAATTGGCGAAGCAGCTCTTGCTGATACTTTTCTTATAGAACCAGGCAAAGGATTTGAAGAGGATCCCAGACAATTTCATGGTGTAATTGAACAGAGACATGGTGTTGAACCAGTAAGACTACTGGAAGCTCTTCTTAAATCTAGGACATCTGATGAGGCACTTAAGAAATATATATTTGATCAATGGTGGCAGTGCTATCGTTTTTCTCCAAATGAAGACATACATAACTTCTTTGCATTAGAAGCTTATCCGGAAATGAAACGTCAGGGTGAAGGAAGATTAGTATGGTGGGTTAAACATGGACCTGAAAGTGAAGACATTAGATATAAACCATTTACTGAGACTGTCCGTTCAGTTTATTTGGCTGACTCTGGTATGAAATATGCTATTTTGCGTAAAATTCTCACTGGCCATATGGGAGTACTATCTTATCCTGAAGGAAAAAGAAGACTGCAAGATACATTCTTTTCTGATTGGCTTCGTTTTGAAAATGATTCAAGAGAAGAGCAAGTTACAAGGGGCTTAGTATCCTCTTTGCTAGAGGTTGGAACACAAGAAGAACTTTATGATCATTTAAACGGGGTCCTTATGGATTTAATCCTTCAATACCCTCAGACAAAGTATAAAGATTCAAAAATTTACTGGGCAAAGGCTAAAGAAAAAGCTGAAGATTTTAAGAAAACAGGACTTTTACCTACATATGATGATCATGACGTTGAGGTTTTGGCCCAACGACTTTATGTATTAATGCAGGGAGGAATAAAGGAAGGTCCAGCAACTGAGGTTTCTACTGAAGAGCTAAGGTTACTATCTCTTTTTGGAGAGCAGCGCCAGGATGAGGTGAGGCATACTTTTACTCCTTGGGAATTGGCATTACTTGTAGGCAAACAATTTGGAGTAGGGGTTAGAATGTTACAATTCGCAGGCCAGTATTTCCCAATACCAGAGGAGCTTACTCAAGAGTATTCTCAAGTATATGATCAAGTTAGGGGGCAATCTAGACTTCAGGCATATAGAATACTCATGAGAGAAGCTGCACAACATCCTGAAGTTGCTGAATTAGTAGATGATATAGAAGAGATACGACCTAGAGTTGGTGGGGGATCGTTAATGACTGTTTATGAAGTGCAGCTAAAAAATGGTCGGCGTGAAGTAGTCGCAGTTAAAAATCCAAACGTGGAATATAACTTAACTAAAACAATTGATTTATTACGTCGGTCTATTAAACGTGCTCAGGAAATAAATCCAAATGAAAGAAATTATGCGTTACTTGATACTTTATTAGGAGATGTAGATGCTTGGATGCGTGATGAGGTTTCAGACCCACGCTTTGAAGAAAAAGATACTTTGTTCAGAGCTCAAAATGACGGATGGAATGCAGATGGGACAAATAAATATAGTCTTTTTGTTCCTCAATCTGTGCCCACTGGAACTAGATATCTAAGAAGAGAGGAGTTTGTGGAAGGTAGAAACCTAACTGCGCTCACTATCACTGATGAAGAATCAAATATTAGTGAAGGTAGAATTAACAGAGAGGATTACCAACAAGCGATTGTGTTACTTACAAAAAGTTATCTACGCCAAATTGCAGAAACGGGTTTAGTTCATGCTGATATTCACCCTGGTAATTTCCGTATAACTGCAGATAACCAAAGGCTCGCAGTATTCGATAGATATAATATGCTAGAACTGGACGAAAATGATAGAGAGTTCGTTCAAAATTTAGTTGGAGCTGCTTTTATTGGAGGGAAAGAAGGAGTTAGAAATATCTTTCTGGAGTATCTTATGCAGCTAGATGAGAATCAGAAAATTGCTGATAGGAGGGATGAGTTAAACGAAGCACTCAAAGGAATCGGTGGGGAAAGTCTGGAAGGTGAAATTATTGATAGTATTGTCACTCTTAAACAGCAAGGAGTTAAAATTCCCTTGAAATTAACCCTAATTGGGAAAAATTTACAGGCTCTACAAACATTGACAAAACAAGCAGGTTTTGGAAGTATTATCGAAGCTTATCTTTCATAGTTAAAAATGGGTAAGATTTAATTCCGTAGGTTAACCCGAAATGTCAGATGAGTTAAACTGTGATAGCTAGGACTTCTTGAGTTTGTGGCCAGAAGAGTTCCCTAGAACTTTGGGGAAGCGGCTTCCGCCGCGACCCAATGCGTCGACTAATGCGATTGCAATTGGAAAATGGTTCGGATTTGTCTGTATCGTAGTACAAACAAAAAGTCCCGTTTCATGCATGATCTTTTTGAAGATAATCAATAAGCTTTTTTAAGCCTTCCTCCAATTGAACTTTTGGTTCCCAGCCTAATTTTTCTTTTGCCTTTGTTATATCAGAGCACCTTTGTTTGGGGTCATCCTCCGGCAAATCTTGTACAAATTCTACTTCCGAGCTTGCATTGACCAATCCTTTTACTTTCTCAGCCAGTTCCAAAACCGTAAATTCATCAGGATTGCCTAAATTATATACCTCCCCTGTTTTCCCTTTATCCATTGCCGCTACCAGTCCATTCACCATATCATCTATATAGCAAAAAGAACGTGTTTGCGTACCGTCTCCAAAAATAGGAAATGGCTTATTTACCAATGCTGCTTGAACAAATTCAATTACTACTCTGCCATCCTGGGCCATTCTTGGCCCGTATGTATTAAAAATCCTCACAATTGCTCCCTCTAATCCTTTTGATCTGATAAAAGCAGAGACTATAGTTTCTCCAAATCTTTTGGATTCGTCATATACTGCTCTTGGACCAATTGTTGAAACATTTCCTCTATAACTTTCTTTTTGCGGATGTTCCAGCGGATCTCCGTATATTTCCGAGGTTGAAGCGAATAAAAGCCTGGCATTATTTTTTAGTGCCATCTCACAAAGTTTCCAGGTGCCCTCTGTATTAACCAGCATTGTTTCAAAAGGATGGGCAATATAGCTTTGGGGGTTATCTTTATTCGGTGAGGCGGGTGAGGCCAGATGATAAATTTGATCAATTGGCGGACCTTGGGTTATGGTAAATGCATTCACCACGTCGTGATCTATGAAGTGAAAATTAGGATTATCCTCTAAATGCTTAATATTTTCCCGAGAACCTGTTATGAAATTATCAACACAATAAACCTCATTTCCTTGCTCCAATAACTTATCACAAAGGTGTAATCCTAAAAATCCGGCCCCGCCGGTAACTATAATCCGCATTATCACAACATATCATCTTCTAATTCTATAAACAAGCAACAGGAACTTTTTCAGCCTCATAGTATTTTATCAGGACCTGTAATATAATCTCCTCGCCATAATTAACTTATGTTACATAATTACCATTGTCATTCCCATGAAAGCTTGTCCTCGACTCCGATCGAGGATGGGAATCTATACAAATAAAAAACATGGATTCTCGCCTACGCGGGAATGACACTGCGTAAGATGAGTAATTGATTTATGATTGCGCAGGAAACTGAATTAAGGCATCAGATAGTAGATATTATTGACAGGCACGTTTCAGGGCAACCTCTGGAGAATGGGCAACAAGTGAGACACTATAATATTCCATTTGAACAGGTTAAACAATGGAGCTGCCGTTTTGGAGAAGATCAAATGCAAGGTGTGCAAGTATTGAATCCATGTGAACTGATTTTAGCCAGAAGGAAAACTCCCCTGCAGGTCATACAGATTAAATATGACTTGATTACCGGAAAGCCTAAGCTTACCCATGATAGACTGCCGCATAAAGTAAAGACAAACTGGCCTCCTTCCCTGAGAATCCTGGTAAGTATGTTCATAAGAAGAGAACCCGGTACACAATGGCGCCTAGAAATCAAACACCCTCAGGACATTAAATGGCAAACATGGCTCTTGTTGCCGTTTGAAGGTGAGGATTTTGTAGAAACCAGTTATTCAAATGTAGGAGATTTGCTATATCGCCGTCCTGAAGCTGCACAATCGGCAGATTATTCAGGAGTATTTGCACTCCTAGCCTATAACACTTGACAAAGGGGTAAACATATGCTAATATATGCCACTATGAAGTTTAGAATTATTGCCGGATTTATATTTACTGCGTTTACAGGTTTAGCGCTATCACAAATTACTCTGGTTAATGCTGCGTCAGATAAGACACCAATAACAGGACCGGTAACAGGACCGGTAATTATTGGCAAACCATCTCCTTGTAATAATATCGGTGATGTGAACCAGGATGGCAGAGTAACTTTTGCCGATGCACAGACGGTTCTAAAAATAGTAGCCAGACTCGATCCTTACAAAAATCCGACAAGAGAGCAAATCAGAAGAGGGGACGTTGACGCAAATAAGAGAATTACAAGCGTTGATGCGTTAAAAATTCAAAGATATGTCTTAAATTTAGACTCTACTTTTCGCGCTTGTACTGTGAAAAAGTAAGAAGAATCATGTGATAAACTGGGAGCATGATACCCGCCCTGATAATATTCTTTTTATTATTTCTCCTTCCATTTATTGTTTTGCCTATTGGTATTTCTCCATTTGAATCCTCAAAAGTCATTGTGGCAGAGATCGCTATCGAATTGTTGGCATTGGTTTATTTTTATACTCATCCTAAGCAGATTTTTAAAATCCTAAACACTTTGTTTGGGAAATTAATCTTTGTACTTTTAATCCTTACTGTAATTCATCTGCCTTTCCAGATTACTAACAATACTTTTTTTGGTAATGCTTTCAGGCTGCAGGGGATTTTTTTGCTGTGGCATTTAATAGTTTTCTCTGTTATCTCCGGCAATATTAAACTGGAGCATATACCAAAATGGTTTTATCCGGTTCCCCTGCCCGGATTATTGCTGGGGACATTACTGGTTGGTTTGAACTTAAACGGCCGCAGTGTGGGTACTCTGGGTGAGCCGAATGCCCTGGCTGCAACTGCGGTCTTTTTATTCCCCTTTGCATTTTTTGCTTATCAAAAGAATTCTTTCAAAATTTTAGCATTTATTTTTACAATTACTATAATTTTACTGTCAGGATCAAGGTCTGCTTTACTGGCATTGTTACTTGAAGTATTGCTATTATTCTTAATTCAAAAAGTAAAATTTTCTTTTGTTAAAGCATTCACTGTTTGTATTATGCTTTTTAGCTTAAGCCTATATTTGCCATTCCTGCAGGGCGGAGGCTTGTATGAAAATAGAGCTGAAATCTGGCAGACAGCTTTTTATGCCGGATCAACTTCCCCGCTGTTAGGTCATGGCTTTGGTAATGCCACCGGCGCTTTACAAACTGCTGCAAAATCCTTGGATAATAATATAAAGTATCAGTTTGTAGACAGCAGCCATAATTTTGTGCTTGACTGGTGGATCCAGGGAGGTTTACCAGGCGTAATAATGATTTTATTTATGGTGAGTTATTCTTTCCGACAGTTTATTATAAACAAACGGTTTCTTGAAATTACAGCTTTCCTAGGAATTATTACAGCCATGTCATTTAACCCAACCAGCGTTACTGTTTTAATAGCCTTCTGGTGGCTGATTGGCCGGGGATTTGCGGCCTCTTAAATTTTAAACCTTCTATCCGATAAAAACGGATTAGGTTTTCTGTACACCTTAATCGAATTTAACAAGGTTCCTCTTTGTAAGGTAAATTCTCCATATTTGTCATTAATTTTGTCTAAGGCTTTAGTGATGATTATTTGTTTTTGATCATCTTCCAATAAGCTTAAATTCTGAGGAGTAATAGGTTGCAGATTTGAGATGGAAACTCCAATCATCCTAATCTTATCTTTATCCCAAATCTGATGAAAGATTTTCCAGGCAGCTTTAAGTATTTCCAATCCATCGTTGGTATAGAAAATAGTAATTTGCATTCCATTACTTTTAAAGACACCTCCGAGGTGTAATCGCATTTCTTCTCCTGGGTTTCCACTGGAAACCCGTCCTTCGGACCCTCGGAGGTGGAAACTAAAAGCCTCTCTGTACCAGCAATGTATAGTTTTACCTACTAACTTTTTAGCCCGGAGCCTTCTGGCTATTAGTTCTGTTAATTTCAAAAGGATTTGTTTAATTTCTTGAGGACTGTCTGTATCATGATCAATAGTATACCTGTGCCCGATAGATTTTACTTCTTCTTTTTCATAAAAAGGGATCACTTTAGAATGGTCAATACCCCTGGCCATATTGTACAAAGTTTGCCCATAAGATTTAAAGGAAGAGAGTAAAGTCTCCAGAGGCGCCTGTCTTAGCTGTTTAAAATTAAATATACCCATATTATTTAATCTTTTTTTAATCCTGGGACCAATTCCGCAAATTCCATCAAGTTTTATCCTATCCAGAATAAATTTTGCAGCCTCTTCATCTTCAATTACTACCAAGCCATTGGGTTTGTATAAAGACCCGGCCAGTTTTGCCATTAATTTGTTATAAGAAATACCAATGGAACAAGTAATCCACTCGCCAACTTCTTCCCTAATTCTTTTTTTAATATCTTGGGCAATAGTGACTAGAGTCGAGAGTCTAGAATCTAGATTCTTGCGACTAGACTCTATTTCTAAAAAGCATTCATCTATAGAAAACACCTCCAAATACGGGCTGTAAGAGCTTAAAATGGCCAAAAAACGCTTGGTGCACTCCAAATACTTATCAGAGTCCCCGGGGACTAAAATCAGGCCAGGGCAAAGTTTTTTTGCCTGCCAAATTTGCATACCTGTTTTAACCCCAAACCTTTTGGCCTCTATCGAAGCTGCACCTAAAACCGTTCTTTTCATTCGATCTCCTCCTGTTACCCCGATAGGTTTACCTCGTAGTCTAGGGTTAACCTGCTGCTCCACAGCGGCAAAATAGCTGTTAAAATCTATATGAAGGATAACCTTATTATTTATTGTGTATCTTCCTCCACTGCTTCCAGAAACCACTTTAAACTTTTGGTATCAAAAGCCAAACGGTAAAAATTCCCCTGGGCAGAAACCGAAAAGTGGTAAGCAGTTGAGGAGCCGTTTTGCGAAGTATGCACTAAATTAATTTTATTGATCTTGATTTGTCGCCCTTTCCAAAAAAAAACAAGAGGCCTGACAGCGCTTTTTTCAAACAAGACCCAGACATTAATAGGTTCCAAAATTTCTACCATGAAATAATTATTATCCGAAATAAACCCAAATATCAAGAGGGTAAAACTTTGAATGAGCTAAATATCAACAGTTTTCTGGTAAAATAGCAGCATGTTTGTTGAGAGTCCAACTATAAGAATCGCTACTTACCTTCCACAGTAAAATTATGAAATATATCCTTTTACTACTTTTCTGGTTTACCATTTTCAGCACAGCAACTCTAAATTCTAATGTTTATGCCATAGCTGATCCTCTATCAGTTCCCAATAATAAGTTTGGCATACATATTATTCAGGCTACGCCTGATGAATCTTCTCCTGCTGCACAACTTGTTAATTCTTCAGGCGGTGACTGGGGCTATGTTACTGTTTTAATAGAAAGTGAAGACCGTAACCAAAATAAATGGCAGGAATTTTTTAATGATTTAAGAAGGAGGCATTTAATACCCATTGTCCGTTTAGCTACACAGCCGGAAGGAAACTTTTGGAAAAGGCCCTATGAGGGTGAGGAGCAAGCCTGGGCAGACTTTTTAGATAACCTGAATTGGCCCACCAAAAATAGATATGTGGTTATCTATAATGAGCCTAATCACAGTCAGGAATGGGGAAATTCTGTTGACCCTAAATTGTATACAGAAACTTTAGATAAGACTATCACAGAATTGAAAAATAAAAATGGAGACTTTTTTGTACTCAATGCAGGCTTGGATGCTTCCACCCCACATCAGCCACCGGACTATTTTGATGCATACATTTTTTTACAACAAATGGCGCGGGCTGTCCCGGGTATTTTTGATAAATTAGACGGTTGGGTTTCCCATTCCTATCCTAATCCGGGTTTTGTTGGCTCCCCTAATGCCCAAGGACGGGGTACTATCAGAACCTGGCAATGGGAGTTGCAAATTCTAAAGGAATTAGGACTTACAAAAAAACTTCCGGTCTTTATTACTGAAACCGGCTGGAAGCATGCCGAAGGGTTAACCTATGATCCTGCTTTGCCTACGGCAGACACTATTTCTGATTATTTTAAAACCGCATTTACCTCAGCTTGGAATAACAACCAAATAGCGGCAGTGACACCTTTTTTACTGGATTACCAGGAAATTCCTTTCGATCACTTTGCCTTTAAAAAAATCAATCGTGAAAAGCAGGCTAATTATTATCCTTTTTACCAAACTATTGTAGAGTTAAATAAAACCAAAGGTAAACCAATACAAGGAAATAAAGCCCAATTAGTCAAAGGTGAAATTTATAGCTCCCTTGTGGCCGGCGAGACTTATAATATCTCTTTAGTTTTTAAAAATACCGGCCAATCGATCTGGAATGATGGAGAGCAATTAAAACTGGTGCCTGTGCAAGGCGATCAACAACTGCGGATGCAAACAGTAGAATTACCTGCCGGAGTTAAAATTGAACCAGGCCAGGAATACACATTTAATTTTAGGGTAAAAACACCCGAACAGGGAAATTTTAAGGTAATCCTGAACTTATTTTCCGGGGCCCGGCAGTTTGATTCTGATCCTTTAGAATTTAGCGGAAAAGTTAAATCTCCGGTGATATTACTGATTAAATCTTCTCTAAAATGGAAAAAAGATCTGGCAGGAGACTATATTCTGAAGATTTCCGGGCCAGTCGGTGAAAGCTTCAGATCAATAGTTCTGAAAAATGGCGGAGTGTCGGATGAAATAGAAGCCAGAAATATACTGCCGGATTATCCTTTTGAATTTACCTTAACTCATCCCTACTATTATCCTGCTACAATCAAACAAACAGTGAGTACCGGTTTAAATGTTTTGGATTTTGGCACTCTACAGCCTGACTTTATTTCTGCCATCCTAAATCCTAAAGAATTCTTAAAACTACTGCCGTTTTCAAACTAACTTACAATTTTGGTATATTTTGATACATTTAATCCTAGTTGACCCAGGATTAAAAAAGGTGTATAAATAGGGGACCTGTAAAAAACAGCAATGTTTTTGAATTAATTGCAAGATTAATTAACAGGTTCTCTATGAATCCCGCTGCAAGGCGGGATTTTTAGTGGAGAATTAGATTTTAAACTGGTACAATTACTTTTACGGTGGTGTGTGCCGAACGGCTTAGGCATCGCCCTGTGGAGGCGATTTTAGCGGGTTCGACTCCCGTACACCACCCCAGCAATTTTAGTTATAATATTGGAGTAACTTTCTGTTCTATCTTGTCTACTCTTTCTTCCAAATGGTCGTATTCTTCCCTAGTTGGAGTATCATCCTCCAGATATGCAAGCTGTTTACCAATTTTATCCATTCTCTCAGTCAAATTTTTGTCAACTTGATCTATCCTACTTTCCAATCCATCTATTCTTCCTTCTAATTTTTTATCAAGTTTATCAATTTTACTCGATACTTCTTGTCTGAAGGAACTTTGTCCATTGATAATAGCCCGAAGCATTTTTTGAGTATCATTCATATTAACCATAGTTCTATCATAATTTTAAGAAACTAAAATTACAAGCAGGTTTATATAGATCAAAATCTCTCATCTGGGTACAAGCTACGTCCAGCCACCCACCCCTGCATAGATTAGGTTGGTGTAATAAGTTAATTACCAATATCCTTTACGACTTTACTATTCTTTACAATCCCCCAGTCAGCAAAATTATTTGTGCTAAGTCTCTAATACGTATTATCAAGGATATTTAAAAGCTGTGCAAAATACATATTTATAGTAAAACTATGCCCCACTATTAAGATTTTCTTATTTTCATATTCTTTATCAAGCTCTTCAATTTTTTTAGAGAATCTATTAAGCGCATGATTTGTGGTTTCCCAATTATAGACTGACTCCTCAGGATTTTCTAGGCAGGATTTTACTCTTTCTTCGTATTCCTCTGGCTTTACAAATCCACCCTTATCTCGATCTAATTCACTAATCTCTTCAATCTGTATTATTTCTTTTCCTAATGCATCAGCTATGGGTTTAGCAGTCTGGTAGGCTTTCTTCTCCCCAATGGAATGAGGAGATCCCTAACTTTTCTTCAACCTCAGAGACTTCTGATTCTATTTATTCTAGATTCTTGATTTTTATATAAACGATGACCGTAGTAGCATGACCTGTCTTTGTGTGAATACCAGATTCATCAATGAAGATAACCATAAATTAGCTAAACTATATCATAGTCAGGAATCATATAAATAGGCACAAATTCCTTCACTTGGGTACAAACGGCATCTGCCCAGTCACCCCAAGTATTTTTAGCCTGAAATTTTAATACCACTAAGGGGACAGTTTGAACCCAAAGAAGTTACTCTGAAAATAGTATTATTCCCTCTGAAGGACGCAGAAGGATCTGATCTTTTTCTTTCCTGTTTTCAACATCAAGCTTTGTGGATAATACAGTGCGCCAACTACTTTTTGGCAATTCAACTATTTGTTCTTCTTGCGAAAAATTTGCCAGTATAAGGGTTTTTTCTTCCTTTTCTTTTCTCACGAATCCTAATACGTTTGGATTTTTGAAGTCTAAAGGAACAAGCTTTCCTTCTTCTAAACTTTTTCTAGTTTTCCTTAATTTAATAACAGATTTATATAAATTCAGAAAAGATTTATTATCCTTTTCCTCGGAGGCTACATTCCTTTCTTTAAACTCTTTCTCTAAAGGAAGCCAAGGTTCTACATCTGAAAAGCCCCCAAATCTAGATGCATCCCATTGCATAGGTGTCCGCTGTGGATCGCGTCCAAAATCAAAACCCTTCATATTAACAGCCATCGGGTCCCTTGCTTTCTCCTCAGGGATCTCAACATCCCGCATTCCAAGTTCTTCTCCGTAATATATAAACGGCACTCCCCGAAGCGTAAGCTGAAGAAGGGCTGCTGTTCGCGCAGAACCTTCTCCCAATTTTGCAGCTATTCTTGACTGATCGTGATTGCCTAAAACATAAGTGGGGTAATAATCTTGACCTACTAACTCATCAAATTCATCAATAAACTTCTTTTGTTCTGTAGCATTCCATGGAAGAGATATAAATGAAAAATTAAAAGGAGCAAAGCTTTGGTGGCCGACTATCTTGTAAAGATTCACTATCTCGTGCAAGAAAGTATAAATCTCACAAACCATAAATCTATCATCAAATTCATTTACGACATTATTAAGCTTTTTAAGCATATTAAGGGTTTCCGGTAAAGCAATAGTGTAAATATGCAACAGGCTGTCATACTGCATGTGATGTTCGGAATACAAGGGATTACGCGGTTCATCCCGGAAAAAGGGATCCTTAAAAAGGTAGTATGCTACGTCTACCCTGAATCCATCCACCCCTTTTTTCATCCAATGCCGCATCACATTTAATATCTCCTCAACTACCTGCGGATTTCTCCAGTTTAGATCGGGCTGGCTTACATCAAAAGTATGCAAGTAATATTCATGAGTTTTCTTATCCAGTTCCCAGGCAGATCCGCCAAATTGAGACAGCCAATTATTGGGAACAACTCCATTCTTCTTGGGAGGTTTCCAGATATACCAGTCCCTTTTGGGATTATCTTCAGAAGATCTGGACTGTCTAAACCAAGGATGCTCGAAAGATGTGTGATTAGGGACAAAATCCATAAGCACTTTTATATCCTTGCCGTGTGCCTTTTTTATTAAACTATCAAAATCAGAAAGGTTTCCAAATATTGGATCAATATCATAATAATTTGAAATATCGTAGCCGAAATCATGCATTGGTGATTGGTAAATAGGAGACAACCATAGCGCATCTACTCCCAAATCCTTTAAATAATCTAATTTTTCTGCTATTCCGTTTAGATCGCCTATTCCGTCTCCGTTGCTGTCTTTAAAACTTCGCGGATAGATTTGATAGATAATCCTCTTACCCCATTTATTGTCAACCATATTATTTAGTGATTAATCATGGTGCTCATAAGCAATTTATGAAAGCCTGAAAATTGTTTCTTTGCAGTAAATTTTTCCTCTATTGTTTTATGTCCGTTTTTTATAAACATACTTCTTTCTCTTTTATCATTTAGGATTTTTTCAATTTTTTGAGCCAAAATAATTGGATCATTAGGCTGAACAAGATATCCGCTATACCCATCGCTAATGATCTCAGGCATTCCCCCGGTTTTGGCTCCGATTACCGGAAGACCGCAAGCCATCGCCTCAATAAATATCTGGCCAAGTGTTTCATTTTTTTCCGCAGGAAGAACCAAGACATCGGAACCTCTATACGTATTCGGCATTTGATCCAGCTCAAACATCCTTACAATTGTTTTATCTTCAATATTATTAATCTTAATATAACCAAGAAGCATTTCGTAAGCGTTGTCAAACTCATCCTTTAAATTAGCGGAGGCCTTTGCCACACCAATCAAAAGACGAATTTTCGGAAAACGCGGAGAAATTCTGGAGAATGCTTCGATAAGATTTATCATCCCTTTTTCCCTAAGCATATTCTTAGTTCCTGTAATTATTCTTCCGGCAGTGAGCACTATCTTAGTGTCACTCTCAAGTCCCAGCTCTCTTTTTAGGTTGAATTTAGGATCAATAGCAGGATTGAAATCAAGAATATTTACTCCCAAATAGTCAGTCGAAAGTTTATTGATATCAGTCCCCTTTTGGAAACAGTCTCCGGCCACGCTTCTGCTAACACAACTTACACGATCCCACATCAATTCATTAGTAAGAGCTATCTGAAGAGGAGTTTCAGGATACATATGAAGACGCAATATGAGTGGTATCTTGTAAAGCGCTGCTATCATATTTAGTCTCAAACTGTAAGCTGCAGGCGTACCAAAAAGAATATTTTCTGCACAGATTACGTCAATATTATGCGCCTTTATAATATCTTCAACCAAATCCGAAAATCCTTGTGCTTTAATGGCTATGTCCGAAGCTGATCGCTTTTTACGGGGGATGGAAAGGTTGTTGTCATAGTAAATAGTCATGTTCCCATCTTCAACTCTGTGGCTTTTTTGGGTTGTCGGAAGTATAAGAAAGGTTTTTATATCTTTTTCAACTTTAAAATAATTTATGAGGTTTATAATGTAGCGTTCAACTCCGCCAATACTCTCAAAGGGTGAATTGGGACTTATAAATAGTACTTTCATATTATTTGTTTAAAAGTCAAATTGTACCATTAATACCCCGGAATACCTAATTAGGCAGGTTATAAAAGACGCTAGTGTGCATGCTAGCGCTCGTGAAATCGAGCCTTAATAATCATATTTCTTAGAGTAAGTTGACAAAACTATATCAAAACTGTCATTCCGGACCCGCTTCGCCGGAAGCTTCAGCGAGGCGAGCTTGATCCGGAATCTATATAGATTCCCGCCTTCGCGGGAATGACAAATGTATGTCAAGAACTCTGAACTGTTACTTCAACACCTATAGTTTGATATTAACCCCCTTTTCTGGTACAATTTGCACTACAAAATCTATCATAAGCTATTTTTGTTTATTAATATTTATGAATAATGAATTTTTAAGAGCTAATAGAGTTTTTTTTTATTCTCAAACCGGTGATAAATTCTTTCGTCCGGTGAGAGTAGCAGCAAAAAGACCATCCATTGAGTCTGTCTCTTTTAATATATCAAGTAATGCTACAACTGAACAATTAGATGAAGCGTTCAAATTGAGATTATCCAGATTTATTTACGACCTTTCCGATCCAGATGCAGAAACAAGACTAGAAGCAACGAATGCCCTTGTGGCTATTGGTGAGCAAGCGGTTGTTCCTTTGATTAGTTGCTTCGATCTTACACCTAGACCAGGCCTATCTCAATTTCCGGAAGAAGTTGGAGATGAATATGCACAAGCAATTTTAGAATTTGGGGAGCCTGCAACTTCACATTTGTTAAAAGCTTTAGCAGATGGAAGATTCATAATAAAATTCCGAAGTGCAAATACTTTAGGCAGGACGATAAGTGATCCAAATCTAATGATACCAGGATTAATTGGAGTACTAGATGATAGCCCGCCACATACTAGCTATGCTACTGAAGCACACGATTTAATAAGAGAGTCTGAAAGGGCAATTACCCGAATTTGGAGAATATCAGAAATTGATCTCGAGAACCAAAGAAAACTCCTAGCGCTTTCTCACCACCCAAATCCATTTATTAGAGAGGTACCTAGCAAGCTATTAGAAATGAGTCGTTAAACTATGTCAGACCAAGAATTAGAAGCATCTAAACAATTAGTAAACTCTGATGGACTTAAGAGAGTAGGAGTTGATGAAGCTCGGAAGATTTTAGAAGCAATTTTATCTGTTGATCCTGAAACAGTAAGATCTTTAGATGATTTTTCTAAATTTGTTGGATTACCAGATGCTACTACAGCTATAACTGTTTATCTTCTACTTCAAATGCAAATATCTGAATGTGATATTAGTCCTTTTAATTATATAAATTGGAAAGAAAATAATACTGATAACCATTACCTTGCGGTGACATTTTCGCATGCCTATTATGCTTTAGTCGGTTTACACCCAACTTACGAACAGAAATTGTCAGCTATATCTCATTACAGCCCAGCAGAAGTCTACCTTCATTCAAAAATGGCTAATGGAAATACATTCAGCGCTGTATTAAGACTTGAACAATTCAGTGAAATTATGCCGCCAGTATTCTATGCAAGTTTTTACGAATCAGGAGATATTTCAAGATCGGTGAATATTAAATTTGGAGATAGCTCCCAAAAATCTGAAGATTATCAAACTGGTGCAAGAGGAGTTCAAAGATTTGCAGGAACTTTACTTAAGTGGAATAGATCAACCTCAAAAATACTAGCGCCATCAACTCCTAATCTACTTCCATAGTCTGGAATTATATAAACAACTCATGTTACACATTCTTCCTTGCGGGAATATTACCTGAAAATACAAACCTTGACTGGATTTTAATTATCTGAGAGGATTTTAGTAAGAGCTTGTATGCTGTCAAAATCATAAATTGATACCGGAATAACTTCTTTGCGGCCTATTTTTTTCAGTTTAATTTCCCCAAGATCTGATTTTGTCAGTAAAATAATCTCCCTTTTATTTAAAAGCTCAGGATTAAATTTTTTAAGCTCTGTTCTAACAATTTCATAATCCCTCACAGGATTATCAGACTCAGCAGATATACAGTGAAGCAAAAGTCTTACCTTTTCTATATGTTTTAAGAATTTATGCCCTAAGCCTTTGCCTTCTGAGGCGCCCTCTATTAAACCCGGTATATCTGCCAATACCCTACCATTTAATACTCCTAAGTTTGGCTCCAAGGTAGTAAAAGGGTAATCACCAATTTTAGCATTAGCATTAGTTATTTCATTTAAAAGAGAGCTTTTGCCTGCATTAGGAAGTCCAATCAAACCAATATCTGCAATTAATTTAAGTTTTAGCAGTAAATGCTTTTCCTGACCATCAAGCCCCTTTTGAGCATATTTTGGGGTAGTATTACTTGGGGATCGAAAAGAAGCATTACCCCTTCCTCCTAATCCTCCTTTTGCCAGAAGAAATTCTTGTCCTTCCTTTATTAATTCATTCTCTGAACCTTCTTCACTTGTTAAAAAAGTCCCAACAGGCATGGTCAAAATTAAATCCTTTCCGTTTGCTCCTGAACGCATTTCTACTCCTCCATCCTGCCCGTCTTCTGCCTGACAAATTTTTTTGGAAAGAAACTGTTTTAAGGCATATATATCAGTTACGGCTTTGGCATAAATATCCCCGCCTCTGCCTCCATCTCCACCATTAGGCCCACCGCCCTTTTTACTCCGAAAGGAAACGCGTCCCGGTCCGCCATGTCCTGCTTTTACAATAATTTCTGCTTCATCTACTAACATAAGGTGTATTATAATGCTAAAGGATTGTTAGAAGAACTGTTATCTGAACCGGAGCCGGAGTTTGAGGAAGAATTGCTACTGCTGGTTGATGCGGGAGTAGGAGATGGTGAAGTATTGGTTTCCGGGCTGGCTGAAGGAGTAGGAGTTGAGGTGGGCGTGGGAGAAGGGGAAGGCGTACCGTAGTATATGTCTATATGACTTATATCTTTACAAGTATTTCCGTCGGGTCCGGTTTTTTCTACTGTAACCGATTCCGTGCCGATACCTGAAACAGTATAGCAACCATCTGATCCGTCGCCGGTGAATTCATAGTGGGTGGTCGAGGATTTTACGCAAACTTCATAACATGTAAGTTATTATCTTCTAGAAAAATAAGAATAGTTTGTGAAAATTGTAAGAATTGTTTAAGAGTCCTTATGTTAGTTCACCAATAACCAGTAATCTTTTTAAACTTGTCCCCGCAGGCCAACAGGTCATTAAGGTAACGGTTTTTTTATCAGTTTTTTTATCCAAGTACCCTATATCTTCCGGACTGATTATTTTTGTTTCTGTCACTCTATACTTAAATCTTCCATTACTATAAGTTAAGTAATCCTCGTCCCCTTTATCTAACTTATTCAAAAGATAAAATATTGCATTATATTAGGTTACCAGACTTTGGCCTGAGGTAGAGTGCGCAAAAATAAAAACATTTCCCTAATTTCCCGGATAAGCAGAACCCTTTGCATGAGCGGCCCCTTTAGATAAGGCTTGCTTGTATTCTGCTGTATTATATGGATCAATTTCCGGATATACCTTAGCATCTATACCTACCTTGGGGACAGAGATAGTAAAATCTTTAGCGCCGGCATTCTCTGCTTGAGTTTTAGGCGTGGTTAATCCTAAGCGGTATTCCGCCTCAAGTATTAAGACATCCTTAAAAGTGAAAGTCAGATAAAATAAGGCGCTGGCAACTAACATACCTCCTATGATTACCCTTTTCATACCTGTTAAAACGGAAAAACTGAGGCAACGTAACACCTTCTTACCAATTCCCTACCGATTTGTTGCTTAAGACTTTCTTTTTACAGTTAGAATTAATATGTCATGTCATGAGAGACTTAAATTCTTGGGTTTTACAGGCTAAAGCTGGAGATGTGAAGTCTTTCGGACAAATTTATCTCAATTTCAATACCAGGGAGTTCCTTTTGAAGCCTGGCTTTTCCGTATTGCCAGAAATAACTTAATTGATTACTACCGTTCATACAGAGTTAATATTCCCCTTGAAGAAGCAGGACAATTAGAAGACGCACAAAGTACTCCGGAGGAAATCACCGATGATAATTTTACAAAAGAGGCAGTTTTATCATCAATCCGAAAGTTACCGGATAGTTACCGGGAAATAATTATTTTAAAATATATTGAAGATCGGGATAATAAAGAAATCAGTCTAATGTTAAATAAACCGGAAGACCGTATACGTATTTTACAAAGCCGAGCGCTTAAAGCATTAAGAAAGGTAGTCCGCTTATGAATAATAGGAATTTAGAGTACATAAAAAAAATCGGCCCTAAATCTTACTATGTATTGCATTTCCAGGACGCCTTCTATAGAATAAATTTAAGTTATATGGAATATTTATCACTAATACCTGCTACGGCTTTAGGTTATCTAACCTTCCGGGCAACAACTCATCCTACTTCTAGAATTAGAAGAAAATTGCCTAATATCAAAGTAAGAAGGTTACAAATTTTTCCGGTGATCCGAATATATATTTTCGGCCGGGTTTTCCATCTTCATCATTGGTTTAATTTCAGCCTGCTTTTAATTCTATCTGCTTTTATCAGTTTTGGCATTTTGGATTATATGTTTACCAAAGGCTTACTTCTAGGAGGAATAATTCAGGGATTAACTCTTCCTAAAGAACACAGAAAATTAATTTACAGAGATTTTTCCGTAGAAAGATTAACTACTACCGGTCACACAAGGTAAACACAAGTGGAAAACAGCGGACTTTTACTTATCCTAACCGGCAAAACCGCCTCAGGCAAAGATACCATCATGCAAATGCTTTTATCCAAATATCCTAATTTGCAAAGAGTTACCACCAGTACCTCAAGACCTAAAAGAGATAACGAAAAAGACGGTTTGGATTATTATTTTTTAACCGGAGAGGAATTCAATAAAAAAATAGGTAAAGGCGATTTTATTGAACATGTAGAATATGGAGGTCATTTATATGGTACTGAGAAAACAGAGATAGCCAAAGTTTTCAATACGAACTTAATTTGGAGAATAGATCCATCCCGGGCTAGTCAGATCAGGCAATTTATTAAATCAGCTAATGTTTTGGTTATTTATTTAACTGTTTCTGATCAGGTGATATTGGAAAGGCTGCAAAAGCGCGGCTTGAGTCAAGCAGAAATACAAACAAGAATGCAGCAGGATAAAATTTTCTGGAATCAATTTAAGGATAGCTATGACTTTGTAGTAGAAAATGTTCCGGGCAAGTTAAATCAGACATTTAACAAAATAGCGCAAATCATCGAAAGTCACCGCTCCAAACAGCCGTAGTTTTTTACAGCAAAGCTCCTGCAGTCACTGCTCCTGATGCCAAAGCTAAACCTGTAGCTCCTACAGCCACTTTCTCTTAAAATTAAGTATGAATTGTGTAAACTAACGAAAAATAATGCCATATCTCAAATGTGTTTATCTATAGTTGACGGGCGTATTCCTCAGGGGTAAGCCATATAGGTTCCGGCACAACTTTATAGGTTGGATTTTTAACTAAGACAATCTGGCTATCTTCTTCTATTACATAATAAGCAAATCCCCTCATTTTTTTAACAGCCTCGTAATCGGCATGCCCGGGCAAACTAACAGGGTCAGCCTCCTCAAAACTAACCGTGCTGTCATCACTGGTAACCAGCCAGACTTTACCGATATTTGCTACTAAATGTCCGGTTTCCGAAGGAATAAAAACACTATCATCTGTTTTAACTTTAATGGCTTTAAATGATTCAATTTCATCATCTGTCGGGTTTCCGGCTTCGTCTTTTTTTCTGGTTTGAAGTAAGGCAATACCTTCTCCTTGGATTATCCGGTATGTTTCATTAAGTTTACCTACATGATAATGGCCATAAGTTTTAATATATTCTCCCCCTACCATACCTGTTTCCCAAACAGTGATATTTTGTTTCTCTTTTCCTCCCCGGATCATATAGTAATGAAACTCGGGTCCCTCTGCCTCCGGATGCATCAAAACTTCCTGCATCTTCACATGTTTCCTGGCAGCAAAAGGCTTTAGCATAGGAATAGTCTTGCATATTAAGATTTCAATGTCAAGACAGACTATAGTAACTCTCACTAGGCACTAAGCTGCTACTATTTCTTTTACTTTCTTTACGATCTCATCTTCGGAGATTTGCTCATAGTCTAAAAGCTCATGCGGTTTGCCGCTTCCGGGTATTTTTTTTACAGCCAGGTGATAAACTTTAGTTAAACCACTCACCCCGGATGCAACCGCCTCGCCCAAACCGCCTTCCAAATGGTGGTCCTCAACAGTAATAATAGCCTTAGTTTCTTTTGCAGCTTTTGTCAATGTTTTAATATCCAAAGGCTTTATACTGTATAAATCAATTACCCGAACAAATATTTTATCCTTTTTTAACTGCTCGTAAGCTACTAAAGCCTCATGTAAAGTCACCCCTGCGCCTACTACGGTAATAACATCTTTACTGCTTCTTTTAACAACTTTGCTGCCTCCCGGCACAAATTTTTCATCAGTGGAATAAATAACCGGGGTTTCTTTTCTGGTAGTGCGGAGATACACTATTCCTTTAGCCCTGGCAGCCAGTTCAGTTAATTTTTCGGTAGAAACTGCATCCGAGGGGTAAAGCACAACACTGCCTAAAAGTGTTCTAAACATGGCAATATCTTCCAAGCCCATTTGTGAGGCGCCGTCTTCACCTATGGAAACTCCGGCATGGGAGCCAACGTATTTGATGTTAGTTTGTGCATATTGAGCCATTCTAATTTGATCATAAGCACGGGAGAAAAAGGCAGCAAAGGTAGAGATAAAGGGAATCTTGCCCATTTTCGCCAGTCCTAAAGCTACACCTGCCATGTTCTGCTCGGCTATAAACATCTCAAAGTAATGTTCAGGATTAGCTTTGGCAAAAAGCTCAGAATATGTGGAGTTACTTGTTTCACCATCTAAGGCAACTATATTTGGATATTGGGAGGCAAGTCTAACTAAAGCATTGCCATAAGCCTTTCTGGTGGCAATCATTTCACCTTTTTGATACCCCTTGTCATTGTGAGGAAGGAGCGTAGCGACTGATGCAGCGATCTGTTTAGTGGATTGCTTCGCTTTCGCTCGCAGTGACGGTTTTGCAACGGTTCCACGTACCGTCTTATCAATCTCACCTAATTCCAGTAAGGCTTTTTCCAATTCTGCTTGTGGCAATGGTTTACCATGCCAGCCTTCTTTATTTTCCAAAAACGAAACGCCTTTACCTTTTAAGGTTTTGGCAATAATCATCACCGGTTTACCTTTAACCTTTAAAGCCTTTTTGTAGGTAGAAATTATTTTGGATAAGCTATGGCCATCAACTACAAAAGTTTGCCAGTCAAAAGACGAGATTCTTTTTTGAAAAGCAGCAAGCTTGTGACCATACATTGTTTCCCTGCTTTGCCCCAGCCTATTAACATCTAAAATTCCGATTAAATTATTCAGTTTGTAGTAGGCTGCTATTTGAATGGCTTCCCACACAGATCCTTCTGCCATCTCGCTGTCTCCCAGAAGCACAAAGGTTTTAAAGTTTGTTTTGTCTAAATATTTACTGTTTAAAGCCATACCTAATCCTACAGACAAACCTTGTCCTAAAGAACCTGTGGGCACTTCCGTATAGGGAAAATCCATGGTGGGATGACCCTCAAGTCTTGAGCCAAATTTTCGGAGTGTCATAATTTCCTCTTCGGAAATTACTCCGGCTGCGGCAAAAAGAGCATAAAACAAGGCTGAGGCGTGACCCTTGGAAAAAATTAATCTGTCATTTTGAGGGTCTTGCGGATTTTTCAAATCAAATTTAAAAAACCCTCCAAAAAGGAGGGTGATCATTAAATCTGCAGCGGAAAGCGATGATGTAGGATGTCCGGATCCGGCTCCGGTTGAGGATACCAATATGAAATATCTAATTAATTTGGTTAACTTCCTTAAGTCATTCATCGTGTTTGAGATTAACAAAGACCCTATTGCTTGTCAATTAATATTTTACTTGTTACAATCAAGCAAATTTACCCATGTCAATTCAAATCATTCCTGCCATTTTGTCCCAAACAGAAGAACAATTCAAGCAGGATATTGAAAAATTCAGTCATTCTAAATTAGCATCATTGGGTTGGATTCACATTGATTTTATGGATGATATTTTAGTTCCCAATAAAAGTATCTCACCGCAGGTTGTAAAAAAATATCCGATAAATGTAAAAAAGGAAGCCCATCTTATGGTAGCTTATCCTTTAAAATGGGCAGAAAAATTAGCTAAAGCAGGATTTAACCGGGTAATCTTTCATTTGGAGGCAAGAGATAATCCTATTCAGATGATTAAAACAGTCAGGGCAAGAAGAATGGAAGTTGGGATAGCTATAAATATGGATACCTCCTTGGAAAAACTTGAACCGCTGATTAAATATACTGATGAAGTTTTAGTAATGGCGATAACTCCCGGATTTCAAGGACAACCATTTATTCCGGAATCTATTACGAGAATTAAAAAAATCAAATCTATGGGATGGAAGGTTCAAATCGGAGTTGACGGCGCAGTCAGGGATAATAATGCGAAACAGCTGGCCCAAGCAGGCGCAGACCGTTTGACTATCGGATCTTTTCTCATTAAGGAAAATTCTGACAGGAATTTAGAAGTAATAATGAAAGCCTTAAATTTGTGAAATCATTATCTTTGACAATTTTTGGTATCACCTCAAATCTGGCTCAAATTAAACTGATTCCCGCCTTGTACGATATGGCTGAAAAAGGCTTATTACCTGAAAATATAGAAATTTTGGGCAATGCCAGAACTCCCATGAGTAAAGACGAATTTGCCCATTATATTGAAAATGTTTTACATAGTCCCAATATCCACCATACTCACCCCGTCAAACCTGAAATAGTAAAAAAGCTCCTTAGTAAGTTTCACTATATTTCCGGCCATTTGGATGATCCTTCCTTTTATGCCGGGCTGGCTAAAATCTTACGCTTAAATCGCTCCGCAGACAAGATTTTTTATTTAGCCACTTACCCTGAACTTTATCACCACATTTTTGAAAATCTGCAAAAAGTAGGCTTAAACAAACAAACTAAGGGCTTCGTACGGATGATGATCGAAAAGCCGGTCGGCAACGATTTAAAATCAGCAAAAGAATTAAATCAGCTGCTTTTAACTTACTTTGAGGAAAACCAAATTTATAGACTGGATCACTATCTGGGCAAAGAGACGCTGCAAAATATTTTAACGTTCAGATTTTCCAATGGCATTTTTGAGCCTCTAATCAATAAAGACTATATCAATCATATTCAAATTACGGCAGCCGAGGATTTTGGTATTGGCGCCAGAGGGGGTTATTATGATCAGGTAGGAGCCTTGAAAGATGTAGGTCAAAACCACCAGTTGCAAATGCTGGCCTTTGCCACCATGGATGCGCCAAGCGAATTTAGCAGCCGGGCGGTTACAGCCCAAAGAATTAAAATTCTGCAGGACCTAATACCTTTTCCAACAAAAGCCGTTTTTGGACAATATGAAGGCTATCATCAGGAAAAAAATGTAGATCCGAATTCTAATACGGATACCTTTTATGCTTTAAAAACTTATATACAAAATGACAGGTTTAAGGATGTGCCGATTTACATCAGGGCAGGCAAAAAATTGGCTCAAACCGTCACGGAAATTTCTATTATTTTCAAAAATCCCGCTAACAGGCTGCTTAAACATCTGGATTGCAGCGATGAACCCAATGTTTTAATTTATAGAATACAACCAAACGAAGGCATTGTTTTAAAAATCTTAACTAAAATACCCTGGCATGAGAACAAATTGCAGCCGGAATATATGCAGTATTGCTACCGCGTTGATCCTCATAGCCACTATATACCTGATCCTTATGAAAGACTGATTGCCGATACCATTAGAGGCGATCAGACTTTTTTCAATGATGCCAAAGAAGTAGAAGCTCAATGGGCTTTTACCGACCCTTTGGCAAGCACCCGCAAGAAGCCATACATTTATAAACCAGGCAGCTGGGGGCCAAAGGAAGCGGATGAGTTAATAGAAAAAGACGGCCGTGCCTGGCTTGAGCCCTCAATGGATTTCTGCCGAATTTAATTCTTTTTAACCGGATGACGGCCGAATTGCCAGCGCATAGCGGCCACTATTTTATTCCGAAAACCATTAGGAGAATCTTCTTTATCCTGATCTGAGTTATTCCTAACTTCCACTGAGGCCTCAATTACAGGTGTATGGATACCCATTTCTTTTGCCAGCTCTACTGTCCAGTGTCCTTCCGCCTTAGTTTTACCAGAACCGCCACCTGATCCAATAACAGAGGATATATTTAATAAAGTTGGATCATTTTTCAACTCAGCCAATGTCCATCCGACTAATCGTGATTCGATAATAGAGCCTGTATTATAAATTCTGAAAACTTCTCTTAAATCATAATTAAACGGAGAAAACTTAAGTATTGCTGCACCCTCGCCTATTGCCTCCATCATGCCGTATTCAATACCATTATGGATTGTTTTAGCAAAATGACCGGAGCCAACAGGACCTAAATATGCATAACCATTGAGCTGTGTTGCCGCCTTAAACACCTCTAAAACCCTTTCATAGTCTTCCTTGGCGCCGCCAATCATTATACAAGCGCCATGCCTGGCTCCCTCAATCCCTCCGGAGGTGCCAACATCCATATAATGAATGTGTTTTTGAGAAAGCTTGTCAGCTCTTCTTAAAGTATCTTTATAAAGAGAATTGCCGCCATCGATCACTAAATCCCCGGGTGCTAGTTTTTCAACCAGTTGATCTAAAACATCATCAATGGCAGGACCGGCGCTCACCATGAGCCAAACAGCTCTTGGGGACTCTAAACTTCCTACTAACCCGTCTAAACTTTCTACAATTTGCAGGTTTTCTGAACCACTGCTTAATCCCTTAGCTTCCTCTCCCATCTCTTCTCTAGGTTCCGGTGATCTATTCCAAGCCACCACTTCTATCCCCTGTTCAAGCAGCCTTAAAACCATATTTTTCCCCATTCTGCCTAAACCGATATAACCGATTTTCATTCTGTCTATAACCATAACAAAAATGGATATGTTTTTAAAGAGTAAGGAGATTATGTATAATCAAAGCGCATGGTTAAATTAATTGTTTTGGATGTTGATGGGGTAATTGTGGGAAACAAAAAAGGAATTAATTTTCCTTATCCTAACAAAAGTGTTATTTCGACACTACAAAAAGTGCACCTTGCTGGTATTCCCATTGTACTTTGCTCAGGTAAATACCATAGTGCAATAGATCCCATAATTTCAAAAGCCCAGCTACAAAATCCTCATATTACAGATTCAGGCTCACTTATTCTAAACCCAATAACCAGTAAGATTATTAGAGAATTCAATATCAACAAGAAGTCTGTTGCAGCCATCCTGAAAACCTGCCTGCAAAACAATATATATCTGGAAGTTTATACAGCTGATAATTATTTTATTCAAAAAGATCAGATGAGTGAAATTACGCCGCGGCGTACGTTAGTCTTACAAAATGATCCTGAAGTTGTTAATTCATTAGCTGAAGAAATAAAACATCATCGAGTAATTAAAATGTTGCCGGTCGCAGTAGACGAGCAAGATAGACAAAGAATAGAATCTGTTCTTTTACAGCATAGCAACAAGGTAAAATTCCTTTGGTCACAGCATCCGTTTACCATGCCTTTCCAATACTGTCTGATTACAGCAAAAAACGTATCTAAAGCCAATTCCCTTAAGGTGGTTGCAGACACATTAGGAATTACTCTAGAAAATACCTTAGGCGTAGGAGATACAATGGGAGACTGGGAATTTATGGATCTTTGCGAGTATGTAGCTACCATGTTAAATGCGCCTGATGAATTAAAGGAAAAAGTAAAATCAAAAGGAAAAGGAAAATACCTAATTGCTCCCTCAGTTGATGATAACGGCATCCTAAAAATTCTTGATTATTTCCTTAAACCCCTAAGGGGACGCCTTATGAGGCTAAGCTCTTGACATCAGTTATAGTTTAGTTGGAAACTATAAGTATGCCTTCTAGAAATTCTCTTAAAATATATGCAGATGGAAGTTATTACCATATCTATAATAGGGGTGTCGAAAAAAGAATAATATTTACAGATAGCCAAGACTACAATGTATTCCTTAATTATGTCGCGGAGTATCTTTTGCCAAAAGATGAGGATAAATTAAAAGATCAACTATCAAACCCCGATTTAACTTACAGGGACAAAGATAAGATTATTAGGTTATTACGGATGAATAACTTTTATAAAGAAATCACCCTAATAGCCTTTTGCCTTATGCCAAATCATTTTCATTTACTTATAAAACAGAAAACTGCTGGGTTAATCGATAAATTTATGAACTCATTAGGTACAAGATATACTATGTATTTTAACAAGAAGCATAAAAGAGTTGGACCTTTATATCAAGATGTTTATAAAGCTGTAATGATTAAATCGGATGAACAATTACTTCACTTGACAAGCTATATTCACAGAAACCCTATCTTAAAAAGATTACTGCAAGAAGATGTATTACGTGTTTGTTTATCACAACCCTCTTCTCTTTCAGAGTACTTGGGCAATTCACAATTTAGTTGGGTTCATCCCGAGGAAATCCTAGCTTATTTCTCAAAAACTAACCCTTATCTATCTTATGAGGTTTTTGTGAAACAAGAAGAAAATTTTTTGCTAATTCAAGACAAAGCTATAGACTTTCTAGCCTTGTAAGGGGACGCCTTATGTACTTATGTACCTAAGTCTGATTTGGTCTAACTTGGTTAGTCGAGTCTGACTCGACACCTTAGAAGTGGGAAGCTAAAATTTATGAATTTTCTAATTCAGTATAAACTACTAACCTGTTAGTATAATTTTTACTTCCTGCATCCCAAGTTCCAAAGCAGGTAATTAAATTCAGTCTTGGCTTATCATTAACAGCAAAGATTTCTTCTAAGGGAGCCTGGTCAACAGGATAGGAAACCGATTTTTCTACTTTAAATATGTAATTCTTGCCATTTTTATCCGTTACAATCACTTCATCACCTTTTGTAAGCTGGCTCAAATAATAAAATACGGCAGGTGCGCCGTTTACAGTATCAAAATGGCCGGCTATAACAGCGCTCCCCTTTTCTCCTGCTTTATAACCTAAATTGTACCAGCCAACATTTTCTACCAGCTTCGGCACATCCATTTTTCCGCCGGCATCCTCCCCAACTGGTTCCACAACTGCTCTAATATTTAATTTAGGAATGACTAAAATATCAGGTAGGTTCTGCCACCACCGGCTTAGCAATACTTAGAGTAGGAGAAACCTGAGGAAGGTTTTGTTCTGTAGCATTTGGGGGAAAATTAAGCTTTGTTTCTCCCTGGGCAAAAACTATCCCCAGTAAACCCCCTATCAACAAAAGGGTTAAATAGAATGAATGTTGGGTAAGAGACGGGTGATAAAGTTTGGAAAAAGTGGTAATGTAATTCTCAGAATGTATCTTGTATTTGATATTGGCGGAACAAAAACCAGAATAGGCATATCTTCAGACGGTCAGGCCCTAATCGAAACTAAAATAGTTCCCACTCCGGCAGATTTCGAAACAGGCATTCAAACAATTAAACAAGTAGCAGATGATCTATCGCACGGACAGACAATAAAGAAGATTACAGGAGGTATTGCCGGTCCACTTAACCAAGATAAATCAATGTTAATTAAAAGTCCTCATATTTCAAGCTGGATTGGTAAACCATTAAAAGAAAGGTTAGAAAATATTTTTAATGCCACAACTTTTTTGGAAAACGATGCAATTTTGGCGGGTTTAGGGGAGGCTTGCTTTGGAGTTGGGAAAAATTACAAAATTGTAGCGTATCTAACTATCAGTACGGGTGTGGGTGGAGCAAAAATTGTAGAAGGTAAGGTTGATCAAAATACTCAGGGATTTGAACCTGGCCATCAAATTATCAAGCCTGATGGGATACCCTGCAAATGCGGTGGTATTGGCCACCTGGAAACTTTAGTAGGAGGATCGTATATTCAACAAAGGTACGGATTAAAGGCGGAAGAAATAACCGATCCGGCTGTTTGGGATGAGATTGTAAAATTTTTAGCCATTGGGCTACATAACACTATAGTGCATTGGTCCCCGGAAGTTGTAATTTTAGGCGGCAGTGTTTCTCAAAGTATCCCATTAGATAAATTACTGGAAGATTTAACGGTTCTCTCCACTATATTTCCCCGTTTGCCAAAAGTATCTAAAGGCAGCTTGGGAGATCAAGCCGGCCTCTTGGGAGCACTTAAACTTCTCAGATAATCTGAAAAATATTCTTCATCATACATCATGCCCGTATCCATACCCATGGCGCTTTTTCTGCCTCGCATTTAATTCACCCCCTCTGTGAAGGCTTATAATAGCTTTTGGAATTAATAATCGTGAATAGGTGGTAAGAAGTACGTTAGAGTGCTAAAATTGGCAGTAGAGCCCCTGTAGCTCAGCAGATAGAGCATTTCGCTTCGGACGAAAGGGTCGAGGGTGCAAATCCTTCCAGGGGCACAAACTATCAAATAGGGAATTAGGAGATATCGGAGTTAAATAGCGCCCTTGTTTGGATTTTCTGCGCGGATCTCTTTTGATAATACCTTACCCTCTCTGTCTATTTTATAGACATGCGCCTCCCCTATCCCAAACTCGAGATCAACCAACTCTTCATTAGATAAAGCATCAAGGTATTTTTCCAAAGCCCTTAAGGAATTTCCATGCGCCACTACTAATATATTTTTACCTTGCTTTAGATCCGCAAATATGCATTTTTGATAAAAAGGGACGACCCGATCATAAACCATCTTCATTGTTTCCCCTTCCGGGATAGGATGATCCCAGCTTCGTCTAATCTTAACCCATTCCTGCTCTCCTACCTGCTCCTTAACCTGCCATTTATCTTTGCCGTTGTAGATTCCATAGTCCCTCTCATCTAAAGCCTTAGTAAAAATCTCAGGGAGATGAAACCCTAAGACTGATTTGATCTCATCATAGGTCTGCTTTGCCCGCTTTAAGGAAGATATATAAACTGTATCGAATGGGATATCTTTAAGTTTATGGGCAGTTTCTCTTGCTTCTTTGACACCATCCTCATTTAAGGATACATCAGTCCAGCCTGTCCATAAGCCAAGTTTATTCCACTCGGATTTACCATGACGCACCAATACTAAGTAAGCCATCCAAAAATCCTTTTTCCTGCATACTTTGCCTTGTCACCCAAAAATTCTTCTATCCTCAGCAGCTCATTGTATTTGGCAATCCTGTCTGTTCTAGATAGTGATCCGGTTTTTATCTGTCCGGATGATAAACCTACAGCCAGATGAGCTATAGTTGTATCTTCAGTTTCTCCGGACCTGTGGGATGCTATAGTATTCCAACCGCTATCCTGTGCAATTTTTACTGTGTGAATAGTCTCAGACAGGGTTCCAATCTGGTTTGGTTTTATAAGTATGGCATTAGCGCTTTTTTGATCTATAGCTTTTTTTAATAACTCAGGATTTGTTACTAAAAGATCATCTCCAACAAGCTGCACTTTTTGTCCTAAGCTCTCTGTCAGTTTACCCCACCCCACCCAATTATCCTCCGATAATCCATCTTCTATAGAAGCAATTGGATAAGCCGCTACTAGTTGCTCCAGGTACTCAATCATCTCATCGGAAGATAAGCTTTTGTTTTCCGTTTGAAGTATGTATTTGCCATCTTTATACAATTCGCTTGCTGCGATATCGAGTCCTAACACAAAATCTGACCCTATGTTATATTTTGCTCGTTTTATTGCTTCCAGTATTAAATCTAAGGCCTCTTTATTACCTGCTCTTACATCTGGCGCATAGCCCCCTTCATCACCGACTGTTGTGCCATATCCTTTCTCTTTTAAAACCTTACCTAAAAGTTGAAATACCTCGGAACCCATTCTGACAGCTTCAGAAAAACTTACCGCACCTATGGGTATGATCATAAACTCCTGGATATCTGTTGAATTCTGCGCATGCTTACCACCATTTATTACATTCATCAAAGGTGTAGGTAGGATAAAAGATTTTGTGTTTCCGGCAATTTGAGCAATATGCTCAAAAAGCTGCATTTTTTGATTGATTGCCGCAGCTTTTGCACATGCCAAGGATACTGCCAACATAGCATTTACCCCAAGTTTTGATTTATTCTCCGTACCATCTAATTTTAATAACGTTTTATCCACCCGGTCCTGCTCCAACGGTTCTATTCCTACCAAATTACTACTTATTAGATTATTAATATTTTCAACAGCTTTTAACACTCCTTTGCCTTGAAACTTACTGGAATCGGCATCTCTTAACTCGAAAGCCTCATAGGCGCCTGTGGATGCGCCGGAGGGAACAGAAGCCCTACCTAAAATACCTCCTTCTAAAATCACATCAGCTTCTACAGTCGGATTTCCTCTGGAATCTAGTATCTGTCTGCCTTTAATTTGTACAATCCTCATTGATTTTAAATATACCACCACTACACACCGGTTGCTATTATGCTACTATGAATATATGTCTTTGTCATTTACTAAACTATTTTCTCAGGTTGATATTGAGGATGTTTCTGAGGTTGGCGGTAAAAACGCTTCATTGGGCGAGATGATCAAAAACTTAAAACCTAAGGGCGTGCTAATACCTGAAGGCTATATAGTAACTGCTTCATCTTACAGATTTTTTTTAAAAGAAACGGGTTTAGATAATTTTATAAAAGATACTCTTAGGAATTTAAATACCCGGAACTTAGATGATTTAATCAAAAAAGGAAAAACAATTAGGGAAAAAGTTGCCGAAACTGATTTTCCTCTTAAACTAAGGGAGGCGATTAAAAAAGCCCATGATCAGGCAGAGACAAGATTTGGAAAAGATGTGGATTTCGCTGTCAGGTCCTCTGCTACAGCTGAAGATTTGCCGGGGGCTTCTTTTGCCGGTGAGCATGAAACGTATCTTAATATCCGGGGTTACGAAAATACATTAAAGGCAATTAAAATGGCAATGGCCTCTCTTTTTACCAGTCGTGCAATCTCTTACCGTACGGACAAAGGTTTCGACCACATGAAGATGGCCCTCTCGGTAGGAATTCAAAAAATGATTCGCTCTGATCTGGCCTGCTCCGGGGTTATGTTTACCTTGGATACTGAATCAGGTTTTCCTAACGTAATTATTATTAATGGATCCTGGGGATTAGGCGAGATGATAGTCCAAGGTCAGGTTACACCGGATGAGTTTTTAGTATTTAAGCCTACTTTAAATAAACCAACTTCTAAACATCTATATCATCCCCTACTAAGTAAGACTACCGGTTCCAAACTCAAAAAGATGATTTATGCGGATAACCCTCCCACTAAGACTATCGCTACAACACAAAAAGAGCAGGAAAGCTTTTGTATATCAGATGAAGAGATACTAAAACTTGCCTCCTGGGGCGCGCTTATTGAAAACCACTACTCAAAAAAGTATGGCAAGTGGACACCTATGGATATTGAGTGGGCAAAAGATGGTCATGATGGCAAATTGTATATAGTCCAAGCCAGACCGGAAACAGTCCAATCTGTAAAGGACCGGTCAAAGATTCAGGAATATATTCGTATAGAAGAAGGCGAACAGATCTTAACAGGCGCATCTGTTGGGTCAAAGATTGCAAACGGTAAAACCAGAGTAATACTTGATGTAAAAGATATAAAGCAGTTTCAAAAGGGTGAAATCTTAATAACCCCTATCACAGATCCGGATTGGGAACCGGTAATGAAGATCGCTGCTGGCATAATCACAGATAAAGGCGGTCGGACAAGCCATGCCGCAATTGTCAGCAGAGAACTGGGAATCCCTTGTATTGTGGGTTCGGAGATGGCAACCTCCAAGATTAAAACAGGTGATGAGATAACAATAGATACAACCGGATCAGAGGGTATAGTTTTTAAGGGTTTTTTAAAATTTAGGATTGAAGAGCACGACATAAATAAATTCCCCAGACTCAAAACTCATGTCATGTTAAACATAGCTACTCCGGATACTGCTTTTGAAAAATCTTTTTTACCAAATGATGGAGTAGGTTTGGCTCGGGAAGAATTTATTATAGCCTCAGATATCGGGATTCACCCAATGGCCTTAGTAAACTACGATAAACTCCCCAAAGATCTTCAATCGGAAATTGATTCAAAAACTAAAGTCTTTAATAAAAAAACTGACTTTTACATTGAAAAACTAGCCTCAGGTATAGCAAAGATCGCCGCAGCCTTCTATCCAAAACCGGTAATCTTAAGATTCTCGGATTTCAAAACTAATGAATACCGCAGCCTCTTGGGAGGCGAACTTTTTGAACCCAAAGAAGAAAATCCGATGATTGGCTGGAGAGGCGCTTCACGTTATTATGATCCCAACTTTGCTCCTGCTTTTGAGCTTGAACTAAAAGCGATCAAAAAAGTAAGGGATGAGTTTGGATTAGAAAATGTAGCTGTAATGATACCCTTTTGCAGAACAGTTGAAGAAGGCAAAAAGGTTATTAAACAGATGGAACTCTCCGGTTTATCTCGTAAAAAATCAAAAAGTTTAAAAATTTATATGATGTGTGAGATACCGGGCAATGTGGTATTGGCGGACCAGTTTCTAAAAGTGTTTGATGGGATGAGTATAGGCAGTAATGATTTGGCGCAGCTAACACTGGGCATAGATCGCGACGGCAATGAAAAGATCAGATCTATAAGCAATGAAAATGATCAGGCTGTTAAAAGTCTTATCTCTGAGGTGATAAAAAAATGTAAAGCTTCTGGTAAATATGTAGGAATCTGTGGACAAGCGCCTTCAGATTATCCTGAATTTACCGAATTTCTAGTCAAGGAAGGTATAGAAAGCATCTCATTAAATCCGGACACAGTTATAAAAACTACATTTCTTATTTACAAAACTGAGCATAATTTATAACTCTTGAAACATGTTCTAGACCTAGATCGGCGCTACGCTGGAGTGTTCGTGAACTCTTCTCACTATCAGATGCAATTTACAGTTTAACTCCAACGTAGCATAAAAATGCTCTTTACATAGCCATACTCTGAGACTGTTGCTATAAACCAAGTGCAGCTATAACTTCATCTGCAGAGTTGTAAGTTCCTTCCGGAAGGTTTACCTCAAACCATTTTTTATAAGTTAATACTTGCATCTATTATTATTTTTTGAGTATTATGGTTATCCTATGGATGAACAAAATGCACAAATAGCAGAAGAAACTAATACCCCAACTCAAAATGATGCTACCCTTCTTATAAGAATTGAGGAGATGATTAAAACCCATCTTCAACAAATTGACGGCCTATCAGAAGATATTACCAAACATAAAGATATGTTGGATGATATTTTCTTAAATTAAGGTGGACCCCATTGTCAATACACTAAAACGCTGACATTACCCCACTTTGTATCTAATTAGCATAAATTAAATACTTTTGGTAGGATATTAATCCG
>MFCX01000008.1 GCA_001777055.1 Candidatus Daviesbacteria bacterium RIFCSPHIGHO2_02_FULL_39_12
AACCCGTGATTTCCGGGATGAAAGCCCGATGTCCTAGGCCACTAGACGAACGCGGCAATCTAGCCGAGTCTGACTCAGCGTAGGCTAAATTATATCCCAGAAAACACTTGAGATTCAAGAAAGCAGATAAAACTTTAAGGCTTCCAGCCTTCGTAGGCGTAGAAATCCCCATTTTGAGCCACGCAAGCATATGGGGTATTAGCAAGCAAATTTGCCTGATGGGTTGGCGAGTTAATCCACATCAATGAGATATTGCCCGTTTGTATATTCTGACAATGCTAAACTTAAGGCAGTAAGATTTCGCATTGTCAAATTTTGGTAAAGACTCGGTAAGAAATGTGTTAATTTATATACCCATGTTTTTTTAACCAGGGGAAAATAGTCCGTTGGGCTATTATAGACAAATGTTTTTTATCTGATTTGGTATCAAAATAGCCAATCTCGGCAATTTCTGAAGAAGGTCTGGGTTCTCCGATCAGCTTTCCTTCATACATTCTAACGTTTAACAAATCAGAATCTTTTCCGTGAGCTACGTCTTCAAATTCAGCTAAAAATTTCATAGAACTTTTATCTATCTCACAATCTATTTCTTCTTTTACTTCCCTTTTTAAACAAGCTAGATCGTCTTCCCCTGCTTCAATTTTGCCTCCAAGCGTAAAGAAGACTTCCGGGTGTTCCTTACTTCTGACCTGAAGCATTTTTTTATCTATGAATACAGCTAAAGCAACTTTTCGGATTATTCTCATCATTGATTAGTATATGATATACTGACTGTCATGCAAGTCTCAGAAGACTTATTAGTCCCTATAAATTTAGGAATAATTGGCTATGGTTTTGTAGGTCAGGCTGTAGCAAACGGATTTCAGGCTGCCTCTTTAGGAAAAGACAATATCCTCTGGTATGACAAATACAAGGAGGGAACTTCTTTAGAAGACACTATAAATAAAAGCGAGCTTATATTTGTTTGCCTGCCTACCCCAATGAAGCAGGACGAATCCGGAATCGATCTGTCGATCTTTGAGGAAATGATCCCTCAAATTGCCAAATATACGGATAATACTGATAAGGTTATTGTCATAAAATCCACGGTTACCCCGGGTACCACAGTCAAGTTTGAAAAGAGGTTTCCTAACTCTAAATTTGCTTTCAGTCCTGAATTTTTAACAGAAGCAAATTTTCTGGAAGACTTTATCAAGGCAGAAAGAACCGTAATTGGGGCCGACAATGATTTGGTCTCAAGAAGGCTGGTTGTAATTTTCAAACAAAGGTTCCCGCAAACTGCCATTTTCCAAACAGATCCCACCACAGCAGAAACTGTTAAATATTTTGCCAATGCCTTTTTATCCCTCAAAGTAACTTTTGCTAACTTTTTCTATGATTATTGTCATAAACTGGGGATTAAATACGAGGAGGTTAAAAAAATGGCGGCTGCCGACCACAGAATTGGTGATTATCATTTGGAGGTCACCACTATGCACGGATTCGGGGGGAAATGCTTCCCGAAGGACCTCGTAGCCATTATGGGGGAATTTAAAAAGCTGGGTGTAGATTATTCTTTACTTGAGTCAATGTGGGAATACAACAAAAAAGTAAGAAAAGTACATGACTGGGAAGAAATCCCATTTGCTGTTGAAGGAAATCACAAAGACTTTAAGAAGTGATGTCTTTTATTAATTCTATTTCCGGTTTCTCGGGATCATTTGCAAAATCCACTGTCACTAAATCTAATCTGTACCCTTTATCTTCCCAATTTATTTTCCGGACGTAAAAAAGCGCAGTTTTTAGTAATGCCTTTATTTTCCAAGAGGTCATTGATTCTATAGGCAATCCGTATTCATGAGAATACCTGGTTTTAACTTCTACAAACGCTAAATATTCCCCGTCTTTACAAACAATATCTATCTCCCCGCCCCGAATTCTGAAATTTCTTTCCAGTATTTTATAACCATGTTTTTTAAGATATTGACAAGCTATATCTTCTCCTAAATTACCGGTCTGTTTAGTAGACAAAGTTTTGATCTATACTCTTACCGCTTCTTTTCCTGTTAAATCACGAAGGTAATAAAGCTTTGATCTCCTAACTCCGGCGGTTTTTTTCTTAACTTCAATTTTAACCAAACTTCTGGCATTCAAAGGCCAGGTTCTTTCTACCCCAATACTTCCTGCTCCGATTTTTCTGACTGTAAAAGTTTTATTCTCTCCCCTGCCTTGAAGTCTTATTAAAACTCCCTCAAAAACCTGTATGCGCGTTTTGTCTCCCTCCACTACTTTGGAATGAACTCTTACTGTATCCCCTATGTGGATGTCTGTCTCATTGTATTTTGCTGAAATCATGCATTGAATATTAACATAAGTTAGATTTCTTTTCTAGTCTTAGACTAGTTTGAATACTCCGCTGCCCAAAAGTTTTTTTATTTCTGTTTCTAAAGTTGAATCTAAATTAATAGTAAATGGCAAATTCATTCTCCTAAGTTCTGTCCCCCCATTTGGTAAAAGAAGAGTAACAGGCACACTTCCCGGGAATGACCTTAAAGTTTTATTCACACTTTGTAAAACATTCACTCCTGTCCCTTTGGGTACATATATTTCTAAAGTTTTATCTCTTTTACTTTGCAGGAATTCTTCGGGAATATTTTCCGCATCAAATAAAGCGAGTTTATCTATCACCAAAGAAAGTTCTTCTTCCCTTTTATCAATCCTGCCAATACTAATCACAACCTGATCTTTAACCAAAAACTGCTTACTACTATCAAAAGTCGCCGGAAAAACAACTGCCTCGATATCTGAAACTCCATCAGAGATTCTGATAAAAGCCATTTCCTTGCTGCTTTTTTTGGTAAAGACTCTTTTAACATTAGAAATCACCCCGCCTAATATCATCCTTTGTCCGATATGCTCATCCGCAAGTTCAGAAATCCTGCAAAAAACATATTGAGTGATTTTTTGTAACTTATCCAGGTATGGAGGCTCATGCAAGTAAAAACCCAGCAGGTCTTTTTCAAGCATCAGCAACTGTTCCAAAGGCAGTTCATCAATTTCAGGCAGCTTGAGTGAGAAACTGACTACCTCTTCTACTCCAAATAAAGAAACCTGCCCGGATAATTTAGTTTTATTTAATTTATGGCTTTCTCCTAAAGCCTGATCCAGTATCAAAAGCTGAGCTGATCTACTCCCAAAATGGTCTAATGCTCCGGCTTTGATCAGACTCTCCAAGGTTTTTCTGTTTACTAACCTAGTATCTACTCTTTTGCAAACATCAAACAAACTAATAAACGGCCCGTCATATCTTGCGGCAAGGATTGATTCAATTGCCCCTTTTCCCACATTTTTAATAGCTGAGAGACCAAACCTAATACCCTGTTTTGTATGATCAACTTCTCCGCTCAATCTTCTTTCCAAATCCTGGGCAGATAAAGCTTGTAAATCTTCTAAGGTAAACCCTATTTTGGACTTATTAATGTCAGGCGGTAAAACAACGATACCCAGTCTTTTGCACTCTTCAATTGCTACTCCAATCTTATCCGTATCCGCAGACTCCTCAGTCATCACTGCTGTCATAAACTCTACTAAGAAATTGGCTTTCATATAAGCTGTCTGGTAGGCAATCATGGCATAACTGGCAGCATGAGCTTTATTAAACCCATAAGCTGCAAAAGGAGCAATTAATGCAAATAACTGTTCTGCCCTGTCTTTGCGCATTCCGTTTTGAATACAGCCTTCCACAAAATGTCCTTTTTGTTTGGCCATTTCTGCCGGTTTTTTCTTACCCATGGCTTTTCTAAATTTATCCGCCTCTTCCCAGGAATAACCGGCTAAGTTAATGGCGGTATATAAAACATCCTCCTGATAAACCAACAGTCCTAATGATTGGGACATGTATTCCTTCATTCTGGGGTCCAGATATTTAATCAGTTTGGGATTATTTTTCCTTGCAATATATTCAGGAATAACTCCTAAAGGTCCCGGGCGGTATAATGCCACCATGGCAGCCAAATCAGCAATTGATGTAGGTTTGAGTTCCATCAAGTACTTGGTCATGCCGGCACTGCTTAACTGGAAAATGCCCATTGTGTCTCCTCTGGTCAGCAGTTCATAGGCCTTTTTGTCATTTAAAGGAATCTTATTTAAATCAATTTCCTTTTGTTGATTTTCCCGCACAAATTCCACAGCTTTGCCTAAAATGGATAAATTTCTAATACCCAAAAGGTCCATTTTAACCAAGCCAATCCCGTCGTACTCATCCACCAAAGAAAACATATCGTATTGGGAAACCAACTTGTCGCCGTTAGCCTCTTTTTGAAGAGGCGTGAAATTGGTTATGTCCTCAGGAGCAATCACAATTCCGGCTGCATGGACTGAGGCATGCCTGACAGTTCCCTCTATTTTCACTGCCAATTCCAATAACTTTTTTACTTGCGGGTCATTTCTTTGTAAACTTGATAATTCCGGCACTTCTTTGATTGCATCTGGTAAGGGTTTATGAAAACCCTGGTGAGGCGGGGGGATTAATTTAGCAATTCTGTCTACCTCTGAATAACTTAAACCCATAACTCTACCCACGTCTCTTATTGCTGCCCGACCCATCATAGTTCCAAAAGTAACAATATGGGCCACCTTATCTGCACCATACTTTTCCATTACGTATTTAATCACTTCATCCCGCATGTCATCAGCAATATCCACATCAATATCAGGCAAGGTCGGGCGATAAACTGTTAAAAATCTTTCAAAAGGTAGCAGATAATCCAAGGGGTTTAAGTTAGTTACGCCCAAACAGTATAAAACTAAGGAGCCAGCGGCGGAACCTCTGGTGTTAGTAATCACTCCCTGCTCATGTGCCCAGTTCATAAAATCTGCCACCACCAAAAAATAATCCGCATATTTAGTTTTCTCAATAATTCCTAACTCATACTCTAATCTTTCTTTTATTACATCATTCATCTTTAGCTTCTCTTGAGCTCCCTGATAGGTTAGTTCTCTTAAGAATTCCATTGAAGTTTTACCATCAGGTGTATCAAAAACAGGAAATCTTGCCACTCCCAAGGGAAGTTCCAAGTTAACGCTCTCTGCAATTTTGACAGTATTCTCTAAGGCCTCAGGACAGTCTAAAAAACCCTCTGCCATCTCCTCTGCGGACTTGAGGTAATAATCCGGCGTATCTATCATTCTTAACCTGTTGGTGTCGGTGATTAATTTTGCTGTCTGGACACAGAGTAAAACATCCTGCGCTTCTGCATCTTCTTTTTTAATATAATGAAAATCATTGGTGGCCACCAGTTTAATGCCTAATTTCTTTGACAACTCTAAACTGGCTTTGTGAGCTTGATTTTGAATTTCCAGCAAATGTTTTAGGTCTTTTTTAACTGCTTCATCTGTAGCCTGGTCCAAACTATCCTGATAAGGATGAGACTGCAACTCCAAATAAAAATCTTCCCCAAAAATTTCCTGGAAACTAATTAATACCTCCTCACCTTTTTTTAGGGTATTATCCTCCAGACTTCTAATAAATTCCCCTGAAGGACATCCGGATAATGCTATTAAACCCTCTTTGTACTCCTTAAGTAATTTTTTATCTACCCTGGGACGGTAATAATACCCTTCTACATGAGCTATTGTGGTTAACTTCATTAAATTTAAGTAACCCTGGATATTCTTGGCTAAAACTGTCAGATGAAAAGGTTCAGAATCTAATTTTCCCTCCTTGTCTTTATAAGATCTTTTGGCAATATACATTTCAATCCCGATAATAGGTTTAATTCCCGCCTCTTTGCATGCCTTATAAAATTCAATTGCTCCGAACATCACACCATGATCTGTAATAGCCAAAGCATCCATACCCAAATCTTTGGCTGTTTTGACCAGTTGCTGGATTTTGGATAAACCGTCAAGTAAGGAATATTCAGTATGAGCGTGAAGGTGAACAAACTTTGGCACTGCCCATATTCTATCAGTTCCCGAGAGTAACAAATCAAGTAGGAAAACTTAAGTTCTAAAACGAATTCCACCACTTAGGTATAATCAGGTACTTAAAGAAGGGTGGTGATTAAAGCTGAAGAAATTCAAATAAGGTGGACCCCATTGTCAATAAGGAAATGTAGGTGAGCTTCATGATCGTATACACCTTTCAGTTAGAATTAAAGGGTTGAGATATGTTAAAACGGCAATGAAAATTGCCGGTATCCCATCACTCAAAATATTGAAAGGAGGTATAGATGAAAACTGGCCAACAATTAGAAGTAGTCTTGAATTACTCTAGTTTGTATAAATTAAATCCTGAGACAGCTAGAGCAGCAATGCTGGAAGTTTTTCAACAGACAGCCAATATTTCTAAAACAGCAAGACTTTTTAAAACTTCAAGAAAAGTTGTTCAACTGGCAATTAAGAAAGATGGGTCGGGAAATCTTAATGATTTATCTCATGCAAGAAAAACTGTGGTTCATAAAACAACAGGTTTAGTAGAAGAGAAAATCATAATAAAAAAGCCCTGCCCCAGGAGGTTTACCAACATACCCAAAGATACAACCTGCCCTTGTATCAGTGGACAGCAGAATGTGTTAATACCAGGATTAGATTTCTGGCTTACTCATATGAAAAATCATTCACTAATGGGTTAACTTTCTACCTAATGGTGATTGCCTGGTTAAGAGCGCATAACATCAGGGCAGAGTTAGTATTTACTGTTGATTGGGGTGAGAAGTTTGGTGGTAAATCCAGACAAAAGATAACAGATTTAAGAAAACTACTTAAACCATTAGGGGCAACTATCCATTAAAACCATAAAGGTCAATCACAGGAGAATGGATTTGTGGAAAGATCTCACAGAACAGATGATGAAGAATTCTACATACCAAGATTACAAACCATTAAAACCAACTGTTAAATATAGTTTTAAAATGTGCATAGTTATAATTTAATTTTGTGCAAAACATAGATCTTGGTAGGTATACCGGAAATGAGGTGAGAAATACTAAGATCTAAATGCTAACTATGTATCAACAAATTACTATTCAAACTCTGTTTAAGCAGGGTGAAAAGAAATCCCGGATAGCCAGCCAATTAGGATGTCATAGAAATACAGTTTTAAATATTGTCAAAAGAGACAAAGTAATTGAAAAACAGAAAAGGGTTAGATCATCCATTTTTGATCCATACAAACAGAAGATTTCTGAATATCTGGACAAAAAGATTAGCAGACTGAGGATTTTTGAATTACTTGGTGATGAATATGGAGTAAGCAGTACATACATTAATATGAAAACAGCAATTCTTAAAAACCAGCATTATGATTTAGAATTTAACCAGGACTTTTTAGAGTTTGCAGGGTATTACAATACTGTTATCCTGCCATGCACACCCTACTCTCCACAGCAAAAAGGCACGGTGGAGTCAGGGATTAAATATCTGCAGTCAAACTTTGCAGCAGGCAGACAATTTCAGGATGATGCTGATATTAAGGACAGCTTAGAAGCTGGATGGATGGTTATGCCAACCTGAGGATTCACGGCACAACCAGAAAGGTACCAAAAGAGGTATTTGAGATGGAGGAAAAAGATAAACTACAACCCTTACCTATTGAAGAGTTTGCTTTCTTTAACAGGTGTGTACGGATAGTTTTACCCAATTGCCATATTCACTTTGAGAATAACTATTACTCTGTACCAGCCATTTTAGTAGGAAAAGAGGTTACTATCAGGTTTAATGCTCATCTTTTAAGGATTATCCATCAGGGAGAACAGGTAGCCCTGCATCAGAAAGTTACCGGAAGTATTGGTAACTTTGTAACAGTCAGGAGTCATCTGCCAGACTACAAAGTCTACTCTCAAACTGAATACCAGGCCAGGTATGAATCAAAGATGACTGATATCGGTGAGTATGCTCACCAGTATTTTACTATGCTTTTAGTTAGGAAAGAAAGCTACTGGTTTAGGAGTGTGAGAATTATCTTGGGACTGGAGAAAGAATATGGCAAGGAAGCAGTTAATTTAAGCTTAAAACGGTCTTTGTATTACTGCGCAACAGATATCATCACTATCAGAAACATTTTAGAAAAAAGGTTGTATCTTTTGGAGCTTGAGCCGTGTCTGGAAAAAGTGAGTGATGATTCCGGCATGAGCCGTAGACTTAACTACTATGAAGGGGTGTCCTCATGAATGGAGTACTTACCTTACCTGAGTTTCAGAAAAGACTTAAAGAGTTTAAGCTCTCCGGGATGGTAAAAACACTAGAACTCCGGTTAAAACAGACGGAGGAGGATGGTTTGGGCTGTAGTGAGTTTTTAGCCCTGTTACCTGAAGATGAAATCAACCAACGGACAGACAACCGCAGAAAAAGATTGAAGAATACTTAAAGCCTGATCTTTTGATACTGGATGAATTAGGTTACCGTAGTATGGCAGATAAAACAGTTGAGGATTTCTTTGAGATAGTTTCCAGAAGGTATGAGAAAGGCTCCATTATTATTACCAGTAACCGTAGTATTAATGAATGGGACAAAGTATTCATTGATAAAACCTTAACTACTGCTGTAGTAGACAGGCTGATGCATCACTGCTCAGTTATTGAAATCAAAGGTGAAAGCTACCGCTTTAAAAAGAAAGATTAATTTTTACCAAAAAATGCACAATTTTAAATTATAATCTTGCCGGAATATTGCACAATATTAAATTATACTTGACACACCTGATTACATTTCCTCCATATGCTCCTGATACCAATCCCATTGAACATGTCTGGAATACTACCAAAGCCAAACTTTCAAACAACCAATACCCAACCTTTGATGAAACAAAACAAGCTTTCTTAAGCCAGGTTAATTCACAAACTTTCCATTATCAAATATGACATTTTGTTTTAACAGGGGTATAATATCAGTTCCCCAGATATGGTTTGGATGACCGGCAATTACTCCTTTTAACAGATACGGATAAACAGGATGAGGTAAATTGTTTTTGCTCAAATTTGGCTTCTGGTAAATGGCCTCAATACCCATCTCCCTCATTAACCTTTGTACCCGCTTCCGGTTGTAACCTAAATCCCTGGCTATTCTCCGTGAACCATAGAATGGCCTTCTGGTATACAGCTCATCAATCCGGTTCATAACTGTCAGTGTTTCCGGGTCTACCGGTTTTGGATGGTAATACAGGCTGTTGCGGGAGATTCCCAGCAACTCTGTTTGTATGCCTAAAGGTAATACGCTACTTGTTTTATTAATGTGCGAAACTATCTCTCTTGGGCTTAAATGATTTTCATCTTTCAAAGCCTCTAATGCCACCTTGGCTTTAAATGCTGCCGGGTGAACCCTTCGTATTTTTTGATCCATAAAGACTATTCTAATTTAGTCTAAGGGTACTGCACAAATTCCTGGGTCCACCATACCCCTGATGAAATTTCAGGCAGAATTAAACAAGATATTGGTAAAAGTATCTGTGTTGAATCCATCTATCAATACATCTACTCAAAATCTGCCAGAAGATGCAAATTATGGCAATACTTAACCTGTGCCCGTAAAAAGAGGATGAAGAAAAATGGCAGGTCAGTCCAGAGAGATTCCAAGATTCCAGGCTCAATATCCATTGATCTAAAGCCTGAGGTAGTTAGTTTAAGAGTCAGAGCTGGTGACTGGGAAACAGATAATATCATTGGCAAAATTACAGACCAAACTGCCCTGTCTGTGACTGTGGATAGGTTATCCCGGTATACTATCCTGACTAAATTAACAGATAGATTAGCAGTCACCAAAAAAGATGCCTTGGTGAGAAGACTGGGAATATACTCCCAAAATTTAAGACTAACTCTAACAGCTGATAATGGCAGTGAAAACTCTGAACATCTACAGATCCAGGCAGACCTTAAATTAATTATGTATTTTTGTCATGCCTACCACTCCTGGGAAAAAGGCAGTGTTG
>MFCX01000009.1:0-2637 GCA_001777055.1 Candidatus Daviesbacteria bacterium RIFCSPHIGHO2_02_FULL_39_12
TTAATGAGACAAAACAAGGATTTATGACTCTAACAAATGACCAAATTTTCCCTTACCAAATATGACATTTCGTTTTGCGGTCACTATAACAAAGTTCGAGCCGACAGTTTCAGAGCTTCAGGCCGAAGGCCGAGCGGTGGGAACGGATATAGCGAAACGAAAACAACGGGAGCTGGGCGTCGACGCCTAATGCGCCGACTGAAACGCGGTTCGGATTGTTCGATATAAGTTCACTGAATGGGATTTTGTAGGTAGCCCCAGGGAATTTCTCTGCGCGCCCCTATGCGCGCAGAGCTCTGCAAAGCCCTGATTAAAATTTAGGGAAAGCTGCCGATTAAGATAAAAATAACAAAAACGGATTACGCAAAAATTTAGTTGACACAAAAAAAGAACTTTTCTTTAGGAGTAAAATAAAACTGCCCATGAAATATATAGCATACTGTCGAAAAAGTACTGATGAGAAAGATAAACAGGTTTTATCCATTGATCAGCAGATTGCTGAGTTAAAAGAATTCTCCAATCGTGAGTACCTAGAAATAATTGATTTTGTAACAGAAGCTAAAACTGCTAAAACTCCAGGTAGAGAACAATTTGCAGAACTTTTAAGAAGAATTGAAAAGGGTGAAGCTCAGGGAATTGTTTCATGGCATCCTGACAGGCTAGCAAGGAATTCAATTGATGGTGGAAAAGTTATCTATTTACTTGATACAGGGAAAATTCTCGATCTTAAATTCCCTCAATTTTGGTTTGAATCTACCCCTCAAGGTAAATTTATGTTAAATATAGCTTTTGGGCAAAGTAAGTATTATGTAGACAATTTATCCGAGAATGTTAAAAGAGGTATGAGACATAAGTTAAGGATTGGTATATGGCCCTCAAAAGCTCCCGTTGGGTATATAAATGATTCGAGGACAAAAGATATTCAGTTAGATTCGGAGAGAGCACGAATTATTAAAAAGGCATTTGAACTGTTTTCTGAAGGTAGAAAATCATTTACAGAAACATCTTTGTATCTTTTTAAGTTTGGGATAAGAAGTTCTAGTAATAAACCTATTAAATCCGATGAGGTCAGAAGAATATTAACTAATAAATTCTACATTGGAATTATGAAATATGGTGGTGAATACCACCAAGGAGTTCATAAACTCTTTATTTCAAAGCAACTTTTTAATGAAGCCCAAAAACAAGTAATAAGAATAGAAAGACCAAGGAGAAATGGCCATGACTTTGCCTTTGCGGGGCTTGCAAGGTGTGGAGAATGCAATGCCGCCATCACAGCCGAGCAACATGTTAAGAAATATAAAAACGGGAGCTCACAAATCTTTATTTACTACAGATGTACGAAAAAATTAAAACCCTGCAATCAAAAGTATATTCCGGAATCGGAAATGGAAACTCAACTTAGAAAAATAATTGATGATGCGGCATTACCACACCAATGGGCAAATGATTGGTATAAATGGATGGATGAAGATGAGAGAGAAGAACAAAGTTTAGCAGAAGAAAATATATCAAAGTTAAAATTAGAAATTGAAACCCTCGATAAAAAACTAAATCTTCTTTTAGACAGCTATCTTGACCAAGTTATAGATTCTGAAACTTACAAAATAAAGAAAAACGAACTTTTCGAAGAAAAGTTAAAAATAAATGAGGAAATAACAAAAATTCAGACAAACGGTTCGAGTTGGCTCGAACCTATGAAAAACTTCATTGGTAGCGTACTATCGTGCGCAAAAATCGCGCGCGCAAAAAATACAAGCCATGATTTAGCAATCATGGCAAAAACCGTCGGCTCGAACTTCTTTTTAACTGATCGGCAGTTTGTCCCGACATACAATTTGGGCTTTGCAGCACTCTGCGCGACCCCATCCGCGCAGAGAAAATCACATGGGCTTTTTTCAAAAACCCTTTCAGTGAGCCGGCAGGGATTCGAACCCTGAACCAATACCTTAAAAGGGTACTGCTCTACCGTTGAGCTACCGGCCCAAACCTATATATTATACGATCCTAACTTAACCTAAGCAAGCTTAAACAGTACTATGCTAAAATCACCTAAATGAAGCTTTATAATACTCTAACAAGTTCCAAAGATGAATTTAAACCCTTAAATGATAAAAAGGTTACTATTTATGTTTGCGGAATCACCCCTTATGACACAACTCATCTGGGTCATGCCTTTACCTATATTTCTTTTGACGCATTAATCAGATACCTAAAATTTAAAGGCTATAAAGTCACTTATACTCAAAATGTGACTGATATAAACGATAAAGACAAAGATATCTTAGAAAGAGCCAAAAAGTTAAATGTTGCTTGGGATAAATTAGCAGAGCATTGGACCAAACATTTCCTGGGCGATATGAAGAAATTAAACTGGCTTTTTCCTGATTATTACCTGAAAGCTTCTGAACAGATACTGACTATGATCCAACTCATTCAAAGATTGCTGGATAATGATTTGGCTTATCAAGTTAATAATTCTGTTTATTTGGATATTTCAAAAGATAAAGATTACGGTAAATTATCAAAATATACCGATTACAAAAAAGTTAAATTTGCCAAAAAGTTTGAGGAGGATTTAAAAAATCCGGACAAAAGGAACCCTTTGGATATTACCTTATGGCGGGGTTCCGCTCC
>MFCX01000009.1:2700-9375 GCA_001777055.1 Candidatus Daviesbacteria bacterium RIFCSPHIGHO2_02_FULL_39_12
TAGTGAGTGTTCAGCTATGAGTATTTCTACATTGGGGGAACAAATAGATATACACGGAGGCGGCAAGGATTTAATGTTTCCCCATCATGAAGCAGAAATCGCCCAATCAGAAGGAGCAACCGGAAAAGTTCCTTTTGTTAAATATTGGCTGCATACAGGCACTGTTTTTTACCAAGGCAAGAAAATGAGCAAATCTGAAGGTAATTTAGTTATGGTTTCGGACCTGCTTAAAAAATATTCCCCTAACGCCATTCGCTGGTTACTGCTTTTTAAGCATTGGGCTAAATCCTGGGAATATAAAGAAGAAGATTTAAAAAAAGCTCAGGAAAATGTAAATCTTGTAACATCCATCATTGCGAGGAGTCCCGAGCAAGGTCGAAGGACGACGCGGCAATATAATACTATTATAAAACAATTTACTAAAATCCTGGACAATAACTTTTATACCCCCAAAGCATTAGAATTTTTATTGCGCCTTGCCAAAGACAATTCATTTGCAGAACTTAAGCTGCTATATAATATGCTGGGGTTTATATGAGGTGATTTTTTTGATTATATTCCGCATACTGGGTAGAAATTCTTTTCCTGTAGAAAAAAACTAAAGTTCCAAAAAGAAAAACTATAATCGCTCCTATTCTGATTGCGATCTCTGTTCCGAATTTTTCCGATAAATAACCTATTTCAAAATTTCCCAAAGGAGACAATCCTAAAAACATCAGCACGTAAATACTCATTACCCTGCCTCTGACTGAATCAGCAACCAAATGCTGAACAGTAGTATTCATCATGGCATACTCGGTAAGCAACCCTAATCCTGCAAAAAACAACAATATTAAAGCCAGATTAAAATTAGTGGTAAAAGTAAACAGGATTAAACTCATAGCAAACAGGCTATTTCCCCCAATGATGAAAAATAAAGGAGAAAATTTATTAGCAAATATAGAGACTACAAATGTAGCCATTAGAGCTCCCAACCCTGCTGCCGCATATAAATAACCTAAACCTGTAGCGCCTTGATGGAAAGTATTTTGGGCGATTACCGGCATAATGGTGGTATAAGACCAGCCAAAAACAGATACTACTCCTACAAAAATTAATAAAGTTCTGATAATCGGATGGGTAAATGAATAGGAAATACCTTCTTTTATAGCAGCCAGAGGATGCAAATCAGTTTTAAAAACCTTATCTTCAACTTGTATTAGGATTAAAGCAATAATTACAGCTATATAACTTATACCGTTTAAAATAAACGCTCCTCCTGTCCCCATAATAGCAATTAAAAAACCGGCTAAACCCGGCCCGATCACCCTTGCTGCATTAAATGTTCCGGCATTTAGGGAAATGGCGGAAGGCAACTCGTTTTTAATAACCATTTCCGGCACAAAAGCTTGCCTGGTTGGAATATCCAGAGCATTAACCACTCCCAAAAGAAATGCCAAAATCCCAATCTGCCAAACTGTAATTAAATCGAAAACAGTCAAAATACCCAGTATAAAAGCCAGGGTCATTGAACTTATTTGGGTGAGCATTAGTATTTGTTTTTTAGGAAATCTGTCGATAATCACCCCTCCGAATAAAGAAAAAAGTAAGGTGGGTAAGCTGCCTATTGCCGCCACCAGTCCCACTAAAAAGGGAGAGTTTGTCAGTTGCAGCACTAACCAGCCTTGAGCCACAATCTGCAACCAGGTGCCAATTAAGGAAACTAACTGTCCTAAAAAATATAATCTATAATTTTTGTTATTTAAAACAGGAAAAACTGCAAATAATCTTTTTAAATATCTTGAGTTCCTATCCATAAAGTTATCCCTTATTATACTTAAATCCTCTTCTTTTTTTAAAGGGCTTGTGAGAAACTCGTGAGAAACTAATCCGAGAGATCTTCCGCTTGAGTCAACTGATATGCTCAAGGATTGGGAATGATTTTTTCTTTAGAGATAAAATCAGCTATTTGTTGACTGATAAATAAAATGCCGGTTTGTGAAGGATGAATAAAGTCACCGGCATTTAGATAATCTAACTTTCCCTCACCTTTATCATCCAAACTCTTTTCATAAACATTCACTAAAGGTATATGGTGAAGTTTGGCATAATTAATATGATTTTTAATATAGGCAATCCTTTCCTCTGACCATTGTTTTCTTTGTTCAGGTAATAAATTAACTACTCCTTCTGCATACCTTTCTTTAGAAGGCGAGATGGTTGCTAAAAAAATTAAAACCGCACTAGGACTTTTATCTTTAATAATTTTGACAATTTGATCTAAAGTTTGATTTTGTTTTTTAATCCTTTATCTAAATTCATATCCGACAAAGGATTATTACCAAAAGATTCAAGTAATATGATGTCCGGTCTGGTAGAGAGTATTGCCGGCAAGGTTTCGGTACTTCTTTTGGATTCTGTTTTTAATCTATCCGGAACAGACAGGATTGAAGTTGATCCAATGCCAAAGTTTAAAATCCCAAACTTTTTCCGGATAATAAGTCTTTAAATCCTCCCTTAAATCATCTGCTGTCCCTAAAGTTTCAGTCATAGAGTCCCCGACTAAAGCAATGGTGTAACTTTTGGTGTCTTTGGTTTGTACAGGCAAAGGATTTACAGTAAAAAGTGATTTAATGAAGGAAATCGGTTGTTCAAAAGCTTGGTCTAGGAAATTAACGGAAATATTAAAGCTGGAAATGTTGGAAGCAAAAACAAATGACACAAGAAGAGGACCCATTAAATAATTTTGTCATTTAATATAAGGCTAACCTGCTTTAATTGCTATTCCTGTGGTAACTGCCTTACAACTCGGCAGTTCTATTGTTATAGAAAATTGTAACTATAGGGTCTTTTTTGGTATAATCTACCACCATCTTAATTTAAAAACTCATGTTACGCAATCACTCTTGTCATTCCCATGAAAATGGGAATCTATACAAATAAAAAACATGGATTTCCGCCTCCGCGGGAATGACACTGCGTAACATGAGTTAAGAATACAAAGCTAAAGATAGAGGAAATATGAGTCCGGATATAGCAAAGAGAGAATCAGCAATAGATCAAGCTACTATAGAGGTACCCCGAGATAGTCGAGGTAGGATTAAATGGAAAGTTCTAGCACGGGATGGCGCATTGTTAGAAAGATTTGTTCTCCAACAAATTCGAGCAGTAATGGCTGATGGCACTAGTGTAGTGTAATCAAAATACCTTGACAATATATTGTGGGTAGGATATGCTGGTTTTATGTGGAGTGCAGCAAAACCTTTACTCATACCAGAGCAGGATGGGTTACTTCTCCGGGAATTAGTACGGTCCCCTTCAACACCTCAAGGTATTGCCCAGAGAGCCCGCATTATCCTTTTAGCAGGAGAGGGTATGGCAAACCTGGCTATAGCCAGGAAGCTTACCATAGGCCGTCCCACAGTACTTTTATGGAGAGAAAGGTTTAAAGGACAAGGCACAGCGGGAATTTTAAAGATTGAGGAAGGCAGAGGCAGGAAAAAAGAGATCAAGGCAGAGATTGTTGAGGCAATTATCTATGATACACTCTACACTAAACCTTTAGACAGCACCCATTGGAGTACCCGGACACTTGCCAAAAAACATCATGTTTCCCATGATTTCATCAAAAAGGTCTGGCATGCCCATAACTTAAAGCCCCATTTAGTGAAAACTTTTAAACTTTCCAATAGGCATGGGACCACCTCTTTGTTTGCAGCACTCAATATCTTAAAAGGTAGTGTTATTGGCACTTGCCTCAAAAGGCACAGACACCAGGAATTCATCAAATTTCTAAACTTAATTGATGGGGCTGTAGAAAAAGATTTAGACATTCACTGCATTGTTGATAATTATTCCACCCATAAACATGAACGGGTTAAATTATGGCTAGAAAAACATCCCAGATTCCATTTCCATTTCATCCCTACCTCTTCCTCATGGTTAAACCTGGTTGAAAGGTGGTTTGGTGAGATTACCAGGAAAAGAATCAGGAGAGCTACATTCAGGAGTGTAGATGAGCTAATCCATGCAATTGAGGAATATATCAGGATCAATAATCAAAATCCCAAACCATTTGTCTGGACAAAGACTGCTGAAGAAATTATTACCAAGGTTAAGAGTGTAAAGCTAATTTAAAGACAGGACACTAGCTTCAGCAATATTAATCTAATAAATGCTAAACGTTCAGATTTGGCGCACGCAATCGTACGCTATTTCCCGGATGGATTTTCTGGTGCTGCAGAAAGGTTGCAACTAGTATTACATCCCCCTAATTTTCCAATCCATTATGTCAAAGAGCCTGAGAAAGCTTGAACTTTTCTTTCGCTTCCTCCCTGGTAAATTGCCAGTTAATGCCACATTTATCCCGGTTTCTTTTTCTCACACAGGCAGCAACTTCCGACTGCATGGTATGAAAGTCTGGCATCCTTCTGTTTAAACATTGAGTCTCAAGTGAATGAATCTCAATCTCAGCCTGGTCTAACCAGCTGGCATGTTTTGGTGTAAAGTGCCACTCAATCCTTTCTGCAATCCTTTTCCCTTCCTGTTCTCCCAACACCTCAATCAACGTTTCCTTGTTATGGGTGTTTAAGTTATCTTCAACCAGGACAACCTTTTTTGCTTTTTTGTACACATGGTTAACAAGATGCTTGATAAAAGAGGCATAATCTTTTCCTGTCCTTCTCCGGGTTACACGGACAATCCGTTTCTTCCCTTTAGGTTCTACAGCCACGAACAGATTTACTGTACCGTTTCTCTTGTATTCATAATCAGCTCTGGTTGGTTTTCCCGGTTTTCCTGTAAGTGGAGCTCTGGTATCTTTTAACAGCTGTTTGCTTTTCTCATCCATACAGACAACAGGTTTTTGCGGATCATACGGTCTTTCATAGACTTTCAACACATCAAACATCCGTCTTTTGAACTCAGGAGTTACTGTGGGAATACACCACATTTTTTTTCCGATGGGGTTTAAGATTATTTCTTAAAAGGATGTGCCATATGGCAGTCCTGCCAATTGAGACCCCCAGTTTGTTGGTAACCTCCTCTGTTAACAGATCAAGTGTCCATCTGACATAGCCTTTCGGTGCATCAGTACAGGCGATTGCAATCACCTCTGCTTCCTGTTTCCCTGTCAGTTTTCGCGCCTGACCAGGTCTGGGAGCATCATACAATGCCCGGTTAAGTCCTCCCCGGGCATAGTTCTTGCGGACATCATGGGGTGTGGAATATGAGATTAAAAGCGATCGATAGATCTCCCTGTCTTTTCTTCCTTCTGAAGCGAGTAAAAGTACCCGCGCCCGTGTGATAACTCTTGCTTTGGCTATTCCCTTACGGATAAGTGCTGAGAGTATTGTCTTTTCCTGTTCAGTGAGTGCTACATGATATTTTGTTTGGGCAGATATATGCATGTGTTCACCTCCTCACGAAGATTACAGCATGTCATATTTACATTGCTAATTCAAGAGGATCTAGTACTAGTGATCGCATCTCCTTGAGCTAATGATAGTATTGAATCATGCACCACACCAGTCCCTACTCCTAAGGAACGGGCAATCTCGATTTCTGTTACTGGTTTGCTCTGTCCACGGAGGAGACGTAAAATTAAAGCTCTTGTTAAAGGTGCCCTTACCTGCTCCTGTGAGTTAGTGTTAGATGAACCAAAAAAAAGTCTTAAACTTATCCCGTTTTCATTTTCTGTCTTAAGAACTAAACAGGCTGCTCTAACTCCGTACTTTTGACCAGCTTCGGATTGACCATAACCAACTATTTTCTTTTGGCCAAAATGATCCATAGAATATTCTTCTGCAACTAGTCCTAAATTAAATAGACTTTCTCTTGTATACCCTCGGGCTGTTGTTTTTGATACCGTTGACATTTCAGAACCCTGAAAAGTACCTCTAAACTGAGCGGTTAATTCACCTGGCGATATATAAACTCCATGTTGAGGCAAAAGCAATAGGGTTACAGCTTTTGGCCCAAAGTTTAGGGATGAAAGAAGTGCGTTCAGACGTTCTTTTGGATCTTGAGGAAAGGGTAAAGTTTCAACTTTGCGTTCTGTATTTTCAACTCCGGTAGGAACTTCTGTCATCAAATATCATAATAACATAGTCGTTTATGCAATTAGTAACTAACAAGAGTTCAAGAGATTTTGCCCTAATAATATTACTTGTTAATGGAGTCCTCAGAAGTTCTACCTAAGTCTATAACCTCGCCATTTGAACCTACTACTTGGTTATCTGCTAAATTCTGAGTTGGTTGTTGATCCTGTTGATTATTGTTGGTATCTGTTGGTTGACTATCATCTGATTGTTGAGGCTGGGAATTATCGCTTTGAGTAGCTAAACTTGAGGCTAAATCTGTTAAATTATCTTTCTGAACTTTGTCATCCATGACTGCCAAAGATTATAGCATAACTGGATAACTCTGAGCTGGAAATTGCTTTTCACCTCTGTAGTAGCTTCCAATTTCAGAATTAAATAAATTAACAATTTCTATATTTTTTGTAATATAATTAAGCAGTTCAAGGGAAGTTTCTGACTCCCGACCAATTCAGACATTTCAAATTTTCAGGGGAAAGAGTTTGCTCGCTCGCCCCGCCTTCGGCGGGGCTACGCTCGCATTTTTCCGCATATTTCGGAATTAAATCGTAAGGTCGGACAAATTCAAATTCAGTTTTTCGGGAAAGCAAACGGCGGT
>MFCX01000010.1 GCA_001777055.1 Candidatus Daviesbacteria bacterium RIFCSPHIGHO2_02_FULL_39_12
ACACTAACAGGCGCATTGTTCTTAGGAGCAATTGCTATTTTGCCTTCTATTGCTTCACAAATCACCGGTATAAAAACCCTCGTTTTGGGAGGTACAGGTCTTTTAATTGTTGTTTCGGTGATACTGGATACAGCTAAACAATTTGAGAGCAAGTTAATTGAAAGAAGCTATGAGGTATTTGCCAGAAGGTAACTTTATGAAAATTTTACTAATCGGTCCTCAAGGTTCCGGTAAATCAACTCAAGGTAAAATGCTGGCCCAATTTCTGGACGTTCCCTATATTAGTACGGGGGATATTTTCAGAGAAATTGCGTCCCAAGATACAGAGGAAGGAAGACAGATAAAACGAATTTTGGAATCAGGTCATCTGGTTAGCGACGAAAAAACAAGAGAGCTTGTAAAGAGGAAGCTTCAGCAACCAGAATGTCAAAGAGGTTTCATATTGGATGGTTACCCTAGAACATCAGAGCAGGTAGATTTGTTTCATGCCATTGATTTAAAATTCGATAAAATATTTTATTTAAATGTTCCTGAAGATAAAGTTATTGAAAGATTGGCAAAGAGAGGAAGACCGGACGACACGCCTGAAACAATTAAAACAAGATTAGATGTATATAAACTAAAAGCTGCAGTATTGATGGAAGCTTTAACAGGATTTGGAAACTTAGTGGAAATTGATGGATCCGGCAGTATAGATCAAATTCAGCAGCAGATAAGGAATATGATAAATGGTCAGAAATAGGTATGAATTGAAACTTATGAAAAGAAGCGGACAGATTGCGGCTGCTGCTTTAAAGAAAGCTGTAGAATCAATCAAGCCGGGTATAAGCGGATTGGATTTGGATAAGATTGCCGAAGAGGAAATTTACCGGTTAGGCGGGGATTTGTCATATAGAACTGTTCCCAATTATAAGTTTGCTACTTGTATCACTGTCAATGAACAGGTAGTTCATGGTATACCGACAGAGAGAAAAATTGAAAATGGGGATTTGGTGAGTGTTGATTTGGCCGTTGAGTATAGAGGCTGGCATACGGATTGTGCTTGGACAGCATTAGTGCAAAGTGCAAAGTGCAAAGTGAAAAGTGAAAAGGAAAAATTTTTAAAAACCGGAGAGCAAGCTCTTTGGGACGGAGTTGCTCAAGCAGTAGATGGTAACAGAGTAGGTGATATTTCCAATACTATACAAACCAGGATTGAAGTAGGAGGGTATTCCGTGGTGAGAAGTTTGGTAGGACATGGTATTGGCAAAAGTTTACACGAAGACCCGGAAGTGCCCGGTTATGGTCAGAAAGGCAGCGGTTTGCAACTTAAGACAGGAATGACTTTGGCGATTGAGGTGATTTTTGCCATGGGTAAGTATGATGTGGTTTTGGAGCCGGATGGTTGGACATATTCGACAGCAGACAAATCCCTGGCTGGGCTTTTTGAAATGACAGTGGTAGTAGGTAAAAAACAACCAGAAGTTCTAACCGAATTTTAGTTCTATGGGTTGTAAATTGAGCCTGAGTTTGTTAGAATACTTTGAGCTGAAAAAAAATGGCAAAAAATGCGTATGAAGTAGAAGGTAAAGTAGTTGAGGTACTGCCGAATACCTTATTTAGAGTACAAATCGAAGTGAGCCGTGATCTGCCTGAATTAATTGGTAGAATAATTTTATGCCATATTTCAGGTAAGATGAGAATGCACTATATCAGATTACTGGAAGGAGATAGGGTTAGGGTAGAAATGAGTCCGGAATATGATTTGGATAAAGGAAGGATAACGTTTCGGCTTAAATAAGGGTAAAAATATGAATGTACAAGCTTCAATAAAGAAAAGGTGCAAGTTTTGTAAAATAGTTAAGCGCGAGGGTGTGCTATATGTCATTTGCCCTCGTGATCCAAGGCACAAACAGCGACAAGGTTAATTTATGGCTAGAATTGCAGGAGTTGATTTACCGGAGAATAAAAGAGCAGATATTGGTTTAACCGCAATTTACGGTATAGGCCGGTCTAACGTGGTTAAAATTATTAAAGATGCCAAGGTTGAAGCAAGTAAAAGAATTAAGGATTTGACCGAGAAGGAGGTAAACAGTTTACAAAAGTGTGTCGAACGATTTAAGGTAGAAGGAGATTTAAGGCAGGAGGTTGAACAAAATATTAAAAGGTTAGAAGAAATAGGTAGTTATCGGGGGTTACGGCATCGGAAAGGGCTACCGGTTAGGGGGCAAAGAACAAGATCAAATGCGCGGACCAAAAGAGGTAAAAGGAAGACTGTGGGAACTGTCAGAAAGGAAATAGCAACAAAAATAGGAGGTCCAACAGTCGGAGGAGGCAAACCGGCATAAAATTAAACTTATGACAAAAAAGACAATTAAACCAAAAAAACAAAATACCCAAAAAGTGGTAGCAAGCGGTAGGGTATATGTAACAGCTACCTTTAATAATACCTTGGTAACTTTAACAGATAGCCGGGGTAATACTCTAGCTTGGGGATCCTCCGGTAATTCCGGCTTTAAAGGCGCACGGAAGGCTACTCCTTTTGCTGCTATATCGGCAATGGAGTCGGTAGCACAAAAAGCCAAAGGTATAGGAATGACTGCCTGCGAAGTTTATATCAAGGGCCCTGGACCAGGTAGGGATGCTACGATTAAATCTTTAAGAAGTGCCGGCATTAATATCACCATGATTGCTGATGTTACTCCAATCCCACACAATGGCCCAAGGGCTAAAAAGAGGAGACGAGTGTAGATGGCACGTTATACAGGTCCTAAAAGAAGATTATCCAGAAGAGAAGGACTGCCCTTATTTAGTAAAGATATCAAAGCTTTGGAAAGGGGTGTCTTGCCTCCCGGTCAACACGGAGCAAAAATGCGGAGGAGGCTATCCGAATATGGTTTACAGTTGCGGGAGAAACAGAAAACCAAAAGACTTTATGGTATACTGGAAAAGCAATTTAAAGGCTATGTGCAGAAAGCAGCTAAGGTTAAAGGAGCTACCGGTTTAAGTTTACTTCAAAACTTAGAAACAAGACTTGATAATATAGTGTTTAAACTAGGCTTTGCCAACAGCCGTGCCTTCTCCAGACAACTGGTGACACATGGCCATATCAGAGTAGATAATGAAAAAGTGACAATCCCCTCTTATTTAGTGAAAATAGGACAAACTATTGCATTATCAGATCAAATAAGAGATAATACTCAGGTTCAAAACAGTTTAGAAGAGAGTAAAACCTTGCCTGGTTGGCTGGAAAGAAAGGCCACAATAGGCAAGGTTTTAAGAGATCCCAAGCGGGAAGAGATGGAGCAATCGATTGACGAACAGTTGATTGTTGAATATTATTCAAGATAAAAATATATGTTTAAAATAAAAACAGAAGTAGAGAAAGAAAATTATGCCAAGCTAATCATTGAGCCGCTGGAGGGAGGTTTTGGTCATACTCTAGGAAACAGTTTAAGAAGGGTACTATTGGGTTCGCTCAAAGGCAGCGCAATCACTTCTGTCAAGATTGAGGGTGTAGCTCATCAATTCTCTATAATTGACGGTGTATTGGAAGATGTGATTGAGATAATATTAAACCTGAAAAAGATGCGTTTGCAGATCCGCTCTGACAAGGCGGTAAAATTAACGGTTAAAGCTTCGGGGAAAAAACAGGTTCGGGCAGGCGATTTCGAGATAGAAGGTGACGGGGAAATAGTAAACCCTGAACAATTAATAGCTACTCTAACTGATCCAAAAGCCAAGCTTAATATGGAAATGACAGGGGAAGTTGGTAAAGGTTATTCTGTGGCCGAAGACAGAAAAGTGGTGGAGATCGGAGTGATTGCGGTAGATGCGCTTTTTTCTCCGGTACTGGCTGTAAATTATGCTGTTGATCCAACAAGGGTTGGTAGAAAAACCGACTTTGACAAACTAACTTTGGAAATTACCACCGACGGTGCTGTTACTCCTTTGAATGCTTTGAATGAAGCATCAAGGATTCTGTCGGAAGCCTTTAGAAAAGTTTATGAACCGGATAGGGAGGAACAGGCAGAAGAAGATAGGTCGGTTATTTCAGAAGAAACTTTGAGATTGACAATAGAAGAGTTAGATTTGCCTGTCAGAATTACCAATGCTTTGAAAGCGATAGAAATAAATATCATTGAAGATTTAATAAATATCCCCAAAAATCAATTGTTAAAAACCAAGAATCTGGGCACCAAATCACTCAGCCTAATTACTGAAAAGCTTTCAGAAAGGGGGTTGTCTTTGCGTGAGGCATAGAGTTTATGGCAGAAAGCTCGGCAGAAATAAAAATCAACGCGAGGGACTGTTTAAAAGTTTAGTCCAATCTCTTCTAACGCACGGAACTATTACTACCTCAGAAGCTAAAGCTAAGGCAATTAAGGGAATGGTTGACAGGATCATTAGCCTGGCCAAAAATAAGAATACCCAGTATTTATTGCAAAGTTATTTAGTAAACAGAGATTTAAGGGAAAGATTAGTAAAAGAGATTATTCCTAAATTAGAAAATAGAGTATCCGGATTTACTACTTTAGTAAGGATTGGTACCAGAAAGGGAGATCAAACTACTTTAGTTAAAATGAGTATCATTGGTAATGAGAAATTAAAACCGCTGACAAAAAAGTCAAGAGTCAAGAGTCAAGAGTCAGGGGAAAAAGCAGAGAAAAAAGTTTTAAAGAAGACGCAAGCAGAGACTAAGAAGGTAGCTACAAAACGTAAACCAGTTAAAATTACAAGAAAGGGGAGGTAAAAAGTCCTAGACTCTAGATTCTAGCGACTAGTCACTATGAGTACTAATAAATTATCCGCAAAAAATATTAAAAGAGCATGGCATTTAATAGATGCCAAAGATAAGGTTTTAGGCAGGTTAGCTACAGAGGTTGCAACTATTTTAATGGGTAAAAAAAAGCCGGAGTATGTACCGTATTTAGATACTGGAGATTTTGTGGTAGTAAGTAATGCCGCAAAAGTAAAACTTACCGGCAAAAAAATGAAAACTAAAGAATATAAACGTCACTCAGGTTATCCGGGGGGACTGAAAGTTGAAACCTTTGATAAAATAATACAAAGAAAACCTGGGTTTGTAATTGAACATGCAGTAGCAGGGATGTTACCACGAACTAAATTAGGCAGAGAGATGATTAAGAAATTAAAAGTTTTTGCAGGAGAGGATCATTCTTTCCAGAAACAAATTAAGGTTGGTTAAGGAGTTTTAAACTTATGGATTCAGAAAACAATAAAAAAAACAAAACCGGAATTGTCGCCACTGTAGGTAGAAGAAAAGAAGCAGTGGCCCGGGTCAGACTCTTACCCGGTAACGGCCGGATTACTGTTAATGGTAAGCCAATAGCAGAATATTTTTTGGGTCAAGTATTTCAAAAGTTATATAATCGCCCGCTGGAACTGACTAAAACCATCGGCAAATATTCTTTCTCAGTAAGATTGGAAGGCGGAGGAAAGGTAGCTCAACTGGAAGCTATTATACATGGTATTGCCAGAGCTTTATCTAAAGCAGAACCTGCCTTAAGAGTCACCCTAAAAAAGGAAGGCTTTTTAACCAGAGATGCAAGAGTTAAAGAAAGAAGAAAATACGGTCATGCTCAAAAAGCCAGAGCAAAAAAACAATCTCCAAAGCGTTAATTTAGAATGACAAATTTGCAAACCGTGGTAAAATAATAGTCCTAAATGGATATTCCGGAAGGCATATTTAAAAGCTACGACATAAGGGGTATTTATCCGTCCCAGATTAATGAGGAAAATATTGTTCCTATTGTCAGGTCAATATATAAATTTTTCCAGCAATCCTCCGGAAAAGAGACGCTAAAAATTGTTGTGGGGCAAGATATGAGGGTTTCCTCTCCTGCGCTTTTTGAGGCAGCCACAAAAACTTTGGTGGATATAGGAGCAGAGGTGATTGATGTGGGATTAGTTTCTACTCCTACTTTCTATTTTTCTGTTTTAAGTTATGGTTATGATTGCGGATTTCAAATCAGCGCTTCTCATAACCCCAAAGAATATAATGGCTTAAAGATTGTCCTCAAAACCAAAAAGGGTATTTTAAAAATAGGTAAACCTACAGGAATGGAAAATATTAAGAAAATGGTTTTGGAGGGTGTGGAACTTGCAGACACAGGAAAGGGGAATATTACAAAGCATCTCGGTGTTTTAGCTGATGAGGTCAAAAATGCCATTAAAATTGCAGGGAATCCTAAGATTAAGCAATTTAAAGTTGTGGCAGATCCTGCTAATGCCATGGGAGCTTTATATATAGAGCAATTGTTCAAAACCATTCCGGGCGAATTGATTAAAATGAATTTTGAGTTAGATGGAACTTTCCCGGTGCATCAGCCTGATCCTTTGCAATTTGATACTTTAAAAGACTTGCAAAAAAGGGTGGTGGAGGAAGGTGCAGATATTGGACTTGCTCCGGATGGTGATGCAGACAGACTTTATTTTATTGATGAGAAAGGAGGTATTGTTTTACCTTCTTCAATCACCAGCTTGGTGGCAAGGGAATTACTTAATCAACAAAAGGGAGGTAAGGTTTTAGTGGATTTAAAATATGTATTTACCCCAAAAAAAACTGTTGAGGAATTTGGCGGAGAATTAATTATCAGCAAAACAGGGCATGCCTACATTACAGAAGCTATGCATAAAAATGAAGCCTTGTTTGCAGGCGAAGCTTCGGGTCACTTTTATTGGAGCGCAACCGGCGGAGCTGAGTCACCAATGCCTGTTATTTTACTAATATTATCTATTATGACAAGGGAGGATAAACCTTTATCTGTTTTAGCTCAGGAAGTAAGATCAAGCCATGAATCCGGAGAGATGAATTTTAAAGTGCAAAATGCTCAAGAAATTATGGAAACATTAAAAGAGCATTACTCAGATGGACAATTTTCTGATTTAGATGGAATTGCCATAGATTATCCAAACTGGCGTTTTTCCTTAAGGTCTTCAAACACAGAACCACTTCTCAGATTAAATATTGAAGCTTTAAAAGAGCAAGATGTTGAAAGTAAAAAGAAAGAAGTTTTGGAAATGATTGAAAAACATGCCATTTTTCAAACAGATGAAAAGTCTCACTAAACACTTGCAAAGGAAGATATTTTGTGGTTTACTACTTATTGCATCAAGAGATCATGTGCCATTTGGTACATGACGGCAACCGTAAAGCAATCGGTGCCAGTCCTTGAGAGGAAGATGCGCCCGCCTTTGGCGAGGAAACTTTTAACCTCTCATTTTTGAGGGGTTTTTAAAAATCTGTACAAAATATGAGTCAATTAAACGGCAGAGTAACTACTTTTACATCTGAATCGGTTTGTGCCGGTCATCCTGACAAAATTTGCGATCAAATCTCCGACGCAGTTTTAGATGCAGTATTAGCACAAGATCCACAGGGTAGAACTGCCATAGAATGTTTAGCTGGAAATAATCAACTAATCATAGCAGGAGAAATAGGAGCAAAGGCTAAAATAGATTTTAAAAAAATAGCCAAAGATCAAATAAAAAGACTTGGTTATACTGATCCAAAATTCAATTTTTCAGATAAATCTCCTATTAATGTATATGTCCATGAACAATCCCCGGAAATTGCAGTAGGTGTAAAGAAAAAAGGTGCAGGAGATCAGGGAATGATGTTCGGGTTTGCCTGCCGTGAAACTACTGCTTTAATGCCTCTGCCTATTATGATAGCCCATGCTTTAACTAAAAGAATGGATACGGTTAGGGAGGAAAATATTATTAAATACTTAAGACCTGATGGTAAATCTCAGGTGACCATAGAATATAGAGACGGGAAGCCCTATAAAGTTATCCAGGTTGTAATAGCAGTACCGCATAAAGAGTCTGTCAATTTAGACGAGGTTAAAGATGATGTTTATGATTTTATAGTAATACCGGTTTTGGAGATCTTTGGATTTAAAATTAACAAAGATGATTTGGTTGTGAACGGGACAGGTATTTGGCATCATGGAGGTCCTGCTTCTGATTGCGGATTAACCGGCAGAAAAATTGTAGTGGATACCTATGGAGGGTATGCCAGGGTAGGGGGAGGATGCTTTTCCGGAAAAGAGCCGTCAAAGGTAGACAGAGGTGGTGCATATGCTGCCAGGTTTTTGGCTAAAAATATTGTAGCAAATAAATTAGCAGATAAAGCAGAAGTAAGACTGGCTTATTTTATTGGCGCCAAAAAACCAACTATGCAGGATGTGGAAACTTTCGGCACTGCCAAAAAGAGCCACAAAGTAATACTTTCTTTTATGGAGAAAATTTTAGATACTTCTGTTTCAGGTATTTTAGAGGGTTTGGATCTGCAAAGACCAATATATTTACCCACAGCCAGCTACGGTCATTTTGGCCGTGACGAATTTCCCTGGGAAAAAATTGTTTAAATTACTTCAAAAAATTGTAATGTTTAAGTGTTTGATCATGAAAATTCCAAAATCATTGGTAGATGATCAGAGATTATTACTTTTGGCACTTTAAAGTTTGACACTTTTAGATCTGATGAAACAAAAATATAATCAGCAAACTTTTCTTTTCCGGGATAGAATTTATTTCTGGTGGTAGCTATTTTATATTCCTTGATTAAATTTCTCATACTTTGCTCTAACATTTTTATACTTTCAGTTTTGATATCTAAATTAAAATCGCCGCATAAAATTTTGTTACCCGCTAGTTTATCTAAAAAGTCTCTAATCATCTTTGATTGTTTAATTCTGGAGATAGTATCTACTTTGCCTTCTCTAGTCCAAATCCCATGTAAATTACAAACTATTAATTTCTTTCCTTCCAAATTCAAGATTACATATTGGGCAATTCGAGGCATGGTATCGGTATCTAAAGGGTTAAAATTATTTTTTTCACCAAAAACAGAAAAAAAACCTTGCTTTATGATTTTTATTTCTTTATTTACAAAAATGGCCGATCCGCTTGATAAGTCAAAATCCGTAAAGTGCTTTTGGAAACTTCCAGAGAGGTAGTTGTCTATACTGGATTTAAAATATTCATTATGGTTTTTTAATAACCTACTGATTTCTGATAACAAGCTAGTCCTGTAACCGGCGCTTATTTTAATTGCAGATTTAGTCTTGAATACTTCTTGAAGACAAAAGATATCGGTATCGTAGTGTTGCTTAATAAAACTTATAAGAGGCTTATATAATTTTCCTCCCCAGGTATTTAAAGATATTAATTTCATTACATGGAATTATATATGCAGCA
>MFCX01000011.1 GCA_001777055.1 Candidatus Daviesbacteria bacterium RIFCSPHIGHO2_02_FULL_39_12
AATGTAATCACCACCTATCTTCCGTCTTTAAGAGTATTTTAACAATTTAGGGGATTAATTGCGTAAGTTCTGTTAATTGTTAATCAGGTCAATAGAAGAGGTTTTCATGTTGGGAATAGGCTGTTGTTGATTGGAAAATATTTAACTCCCAATAAGCTGGACCATTGACAAAACTTGCAACGATCGTTTAATGTATTGATAATGGTTAAGAAAAAGTTGAGGGATGCGATTTTGCTGGTCTTAGAAAAATCAGTTGATGGAATCGTCAGGATAGACGACTTTAGAGCCCACTACTACAGGTATCACTACGGTGCTCCGGAACTTAATAAATCTGCTTTAGCTCAAGCTCTTAAAAGACTCCGGGAACATGGTTTTATAGAAAAGCAAAAAGATGAGGAAAAGATTATCTTTAAACTCACAGAAGCAGGAAGAGATTGGCTGCTGAAAAATAAACCGGATGATCAAATAGAGTGGGATGGAGTATGGAGGTTGGTGATATTTGATATTCCGGAGTCTTATAAAAGAGCCAGGAATACTTTAAGAAGGAGATTAAAGGATTGGGGTTTTTCTGCCTGGCAAAAGAGTGTTTGGGCCAGTAAAAAACCTTTGACTACAGCTTTAAGAAAACTGGTTAAAGAGTTGGGGATAGATGATTGGGTTTTGGTGATAGAATCGTCCGGTAACGGTAAGTGATTAGATTATTAAACGATCGTTTAATAAAGTGTTGATATATTTAAGGGTTTTAAGATACGCAATTAAGGCCTAGCCCTGGTTCAGTCCAACTATTAGGATCAGCAGGATACTTGCCAGGTTTTAGCAAGAAAACGCGATCGCCAACTGTCATGCAGGTAGAAGATGGGGTAGGCGTCATGGCTATTTCGGGTGTAAGGGCGGTTTCAGATATAAAGATAGGACTAATAAATCTTTCTGGATGTGGTACATCAAAACTCGAGATTACCAAAAGCAAGGAAAAAGCTATTGACGATCCAAGAATCTGCCTGGCTCTGTTACGCCCGCGTAATCTTGCAGCTTCATCTGCTTTTCTGCCTTTTTGTACATACTGACTTAACTTCATTAACGATTCTCGGATGCTCTCAGGCATAATCGTATTATCCCATAATAGATCTAGAAAAGCAACCTTAACTTTATGGTAAAATCTGCACATGGCATATCTGGCTGATTTACACATTCACTCCAGATTCTCCCGTGCTTGTTCTTCAGCATTAAATATTCCTAATTTAGTTGATTGGGCCAAGATGAAGGGGATCGACGTGTTAGGTACAGGGGATTTTTTACATCCTCTTTGGTTTTCCGAGCTAAAGATGAATCTAACAGAGGACGGATCAGGTTTTTTAACTCACAAGGACGCTAACATTAAATTTGTTTTAACTGTGGAGATTGCCACTATGTATTCTGATAAAGGAAAAGGCAGAAGGTTGCACAACCTAATTTTCTTACCCGACTTTGCTTCAGCCGAAGCTTTTCAGAAACTACTTTTAGGAAGAAGAGCCAATTTAGGATCAGACGGCAGACCAATTTTAGGCATGTCCTCCAAAGATCTCCTGTCTTTGGCGCTTCAGGTTTCAGATAAAGCAATTTTCATCCCGGCTCATGCTTGGACCCCCTGGTTTGGAATTTTTGGTTCTGAGTCAGGTTATGACTCTTTGAAGGAGTGTTTTGAGGATTTAACTGAATATATTTATGGTATAGAAACCGGTTTGTCATCTGATCCGGCCATGAACTGGCGGATTTCCGAATTAGACCAAAGATCAATTGTGTCCTTTTCTGATGCCCATTCTTTACCTAATTTAGGCAGGGAATCAACAGTTTTTCCAGGAGAACTAAGTTACTTAAGTCTTTTAAGTAACTTAAAAAGTCAAAAAATAGCGGGCACAATAGAATTTTATCCCGAGGAAGGTAAATATCATTATACAGGGCACAGGAATTGCAATGTTAAGTATTCACCTGAGGATACTAAAGCAAAGGGGACCATTTGTCCTGTTTGCAAAAGAGGTTTGACGGTTGGGGTGATGGAGAGAGTCGAGTCGCTAGCGACTCGACAGAATAATGAATTAAGAATTATGAATGATGGAGGGTTAATTTCAAGTGAAAGCCTAAAAAGGCCGGGGTATAAGATGTTAGTGCCTCTGTTACAAATAATAGCTGAGGCATTTAATACAGCGCCGACTAGCCAAAAGGTTCAAAATGAATACAAAAAGTTAACTTCCGGTTTGGGTAGCGAAATAAAGATTTTAACTAAAATTGATACATCAGAAATTGCCAAAGTGTCAGGTTCAAGGATTGCAGAAGGAATTTCAAAGGTAAGAAAGGGAGATTTAGTGATAGATCCGGGATATGACGGAGTATACGGGGTGGTGAAGATCTGGAATCATGAGAAAACTGAGGAATTGGGGTTATTTGATTGATGGCTATGAAAATTTTTAAAGACCGTCAGTCAGCCGGCCGGTTATTGGCCAAACATTTAAAAGAATATAAGGCTAAAAAAAATACTCTTGTTTTAGGAATCCCCAGGGGCGGGGTAGTGGTGGCAGCTCAAGTGGCCAGGAGTCTAAACTTGCCGCTGGATATTATGGTAACCCGGAAAATTGGCGCTCCTTTTCAGCCTGAACTGGCTCTGGGGGCAGTTGATGCTGATAAAGAAGTCGTCTGGAATTTGAAAGAAATTAATGATTTAGGATTAAAGATTAAAGATTTAAAAAAGGAAGCAGAAAAACAAGTTTGTGAGATAAAAAGAAGGGAGGTATTATATCGCCAGGGTAAAACCCCTTTATCAGTAGCAGATAAAATGATTCTCCTTGTTGATGACGGTATAGCCACAGGTTTAACTATACTGTCTGCTGCTAAATATTTAAAAAGGCATAAAGTGAAGAAAATAATTTTGGCAGCGCCGGTGGCAAGTCAGGATGCCGGATTGAAATTGCTTGAGCATATGGATGAAAGTGTGATATTAGAAACCCCCGGAGATTTTCAGGCAGTTGGCCAATTTTATCAAAGTTTTGAGCCCGTAGAGGATGCAGAGGTGATACAATTGATGTAAACACATGGATGATAAATTTCTAAAAGTAGCCAAACAAGCAGCAATTCAAGCGGGGAAAGTTATTTCAGATTTATACGGTAAAGAACATAAACTGATGTTCAAAACTGACAATAGTAATTTCGCAACCCAAGCGGACCTAGAAGCAGAAAAAATCATAGTTAAGATAATTTCTGAACATTTTCCTTCTCATAATATTATTGCAGAAGAAAAAGTAAGAATTGATCAAAAATCACCCTTTACTTGGGCAATTGATCCGATTGATGGAACTATTTCCTTTGCTTCAAAGATGCCGTTTTTTGCAGTATCTATTGGTCTTTTGGAAAACAACCAACCTATCATAGGAGTTATTTATGATGTTGACCGGAGGGATTTGTATTGGGCTCAAAAGGGGCAAGGAGCCTATCTAAATGGTAAAAAAATTTCAGTTAGTAAAACAACAAAATTGGCAGATGCTGTCATAGGATTAGGTATTGGCAGTATGGAGCGTAGAAGAGACAAGCTTGAAGAATATTTTTTTCCTCTTTTGGAAAAGATAAGGTATATTTACATGTTGGGCGGAGGGGCTGTCACCATGGCTTTTTTGGCAAAAGGCTCCTTAGATGCTGTTCCTAATCAGGCATGGATATGGGATCAGGCTGCAGCAGGTATCATTATTACCGAAGCCGGCGGTATGGTCAGTGATAGATTTGGTAATCCGGTAGATTGGTCAACAGATTACACAGAGTTTATAGCTTCAAACGGTTTAATTCATGAACAGATTTTGGAAGCGCTTAGATGAAATTAATTGTCGGTTTGGGTAATCCGGATATTAAATATCAAAATGCCAGACACAACTTGGGGTTTAAAGTGGTGGACAAATATGTATCATGTATCATGTATCATGTATCATGGGAAGATAATAAAAAGCTAAAATCGCAGGTGGCTAAAATAAATCAGCTGGTAATAGCAAAGCCTCAAACTTATATGAATAATTCGGGCTTGGCAGTGAAGCTGCTTGTTTCCTACTACAAAATAGCTCCTGCTGATATTATAGTAGTTCATGATGAACTGGATTTGCCATTGGGTAAGATTAAGGTTAGGTTGGGGGGGGCTGCAGCAGGTCATCACGGAGTAGCATCAATTATTAATGCTTTAAGCACAGACCAATTTGTCAGAGTAAGACTGGGCATTGGTAATGAAAAATCCTGGGATTTTGTTTTAGAGAGGTTCTTGCCATCTGAGCAAACTAAGGTTAGTCAGATGGTTAAACAGGCTGTTAAAGCCGTAGAGATACTGATTGATCAGGACTTAGAAGCAGCCCAAAACAGATTTAATTGATAATATGATATTAGTTTATATTTTAATTTTCACTTTTTTAGGCAGTGTAGTCTCCTTAATCGGCGGAATATTGCTTCTCATTAAAGAAAAATTTGCCATAAAAATATCTCATTTTCTGGCTTCTTTTGCCGCAGGCACTCTGCTTGGAACTGCCTTTTTTGATCTGCTTCCTGAAGCCAAAGAAGCTGCCGCAGAGAGCGGAATAAATGTGTTCTTTTGGACATTGGCCGGAATCCTGATGTTTTTCCTGCTGGAGCGGTTTATTCATCACCATGATCATGGCAGACATCCCGGAGAAAAAAAATCCTTAATGTCCTTAATAGTGATTGGCGATACGGTGCACAATTTCATAGACGGGATAGCCATAGCTGCTACTTTTCTAATCAATGTTCCCTTGGGGATTGTCACTTCTTTGGCGGTTGCTGCCCATGAGATTCCGCAGGAAATAGGCGATTTTGGCTTAATGTTGCAGCAGGGCATAACCAAAAACAGAGTGCTGCTTATTAATTTCTACAGCGCTTTGGCCGCCATAGCCGGCGCCGTTTTGACCTATCTGGTCAAAGATTCAATTCAGGATTTGCTGCCGGTAGTCATGTCCCTAACCTCCGGTTTTTTTATTTATATTGCAGCCGCAAACTTGATACCGGAAATTCACAATAATGATAATAAAAAAGTGGCTTTTTGGGAAACCGCGGTATTGATGTTAGGGGTTTTGGTAATTTATGTTACTATCTCTTTACTGGAAGGCCGGGTATAATCAGGCGTCATGGACGAGCAGATTATTTTGGCAGTAGATGATCAAGGAAAATTTTTGGAATATATCCCCAAAAGCATCGGACATACAGGATTAGGCAGAAGGCACCTTGCTGTTACTTTTTTGATATTTAATAGTAAAGGGGAAGTGCTTTTACAAAGAAGAAAGCACCAGGTATTTGATAATATTTGGGATTTTACAGCCTCAACTCACCCTCTTCATAAAAGAGACGGTACTAACGAGACTCTCAAAGAAGCTGCATTAAGATCCCTTAAGAATGAGTGCAATATAGATTTATCCATTACGGATATTAAAGTTGTAGGGGAATTTAACTACTTTGCGCAAATAGGAGAATATTGCGAAAACGAACATGATTTTTTACTTATAGGAGAATATAATGGACAAGTTAAATTAAACCCTGAAGTGGCTTATGAATATAAATGGGTAAGTAAACAGGTATTATTAAATGACATGAATCAAAATCCTCAAAAATATACAGCCTGGGCAAATGAGGGATTAAAGGTGTTAAAAGAGAAACTAGAATAAATGATTGTTTGTTAGTCCGGCGCCTTCAGCCGGAGTATTGGCAATAACTTCTCTGACCTCTGCTAGCTCTTTTAATTTTTTAGTTAATTTTTCCACATTTTTTTGTTCAACCATAATATGTACATCCTGGCCGGTATTGATTGTAAAATAGGCCTCTAAACCATCAGTCCTCCATTTTTGAACCAGTTTCATCATTAAAATGGTATTGGGTTGCCAATAAATTAATGGGGGAGTTTGAGTAATCATAATGGCATGTAATTCTAAGGCTTCTCCTTCTACTAACTCGCCAAATTTTTGAAAGTCCCGCTCTTTAATTAACTTCTTAACTAATTCATTTTTTTGCCCCATGTGAGCCTTTCTGGTCTCCATAAAAGGGGAGGACTTGGCTGTTTGCTGGCCTACGCTTGTTGGCACGTCTTTCTTGCCAGAAGAAACAATTGCTACAACATCTGCAATATCCCAATAGTTAGGCGGGAAGATTTGGACAGCATATGAAGTTTCCGAAGTATCACCATCCAGCCATTCTACAAATCCAGCAGGGACGGATCTACAGGCAGAACCTGAACCTTGTCTGGCTAAGATGGATAAATCTTTTTCTGATAAAGATAGTCCTGCAGCTTTAGAAGCAGCTAGTGATAATGCAGCGAATCCTGCAGCAGAAGAGGAAAGTCCTGTACCAATTGGAAAATTGTTGCTGGAAACAACTTTTGCTTTTAAATCTATTCCTGTCAATTTTCTGACTCTGTCTAAATGTTTAATTACTCTGGAATCTTCACCCGCTTCAATCTCACCATTTAACAATACTTGGTCTTGACCTAGTCCTTGCTGAAATTCCACTGTGGTAGTGGTTAGTAAGTTAGATAAACACATAGATATACTGCCATTTTCAGGAAGTCTTAAGACCTCATCTTTTTTACCCCAATATTTAGTAAAAGCAATATTTGATGGTGCAATAGCTGTAGCTTTCTCTATGCTCATTTTTCTATTCTAACACCCGGGGCGTTGACTTTAACATTAACAACTTTTCCTCCGGCCTTGGTAATGGCTTTTTTAACACCACTTACTTTATTTGCCGGAGCAATAGCTATCATACAATCACCAATACCTGCCCCGGATAGTTTAGCCCCATATGCTCCTGCTTCCCGGGCTGCATATATCATATCTGCTAATTTTTTACCCTCCACCCCTAAACTGACTAATAAACCTTGATTTAAGTCCATTAGTTCCCCTAAAGTTTGATAATCTTCTTTTAGTAAAGCTTTTTTGGCTAGATCTACAAGATAACCTATCTGGCTGTAAATATTTTCTATGACATTTGGGTATTTTTTAGCTTTCTCAGCTACCTGTTTTACTAAAGTTACAGTGTCTGCTTTGATGCCTGAATAGCCAATAATTAAAGGTAAATGCTTTAAATTTAAAGGTTTGATGGTTTTGGAGCCGGCTTTGGAATAATATAAAGTGCCTCCATAAGTAGCTGCAGCCACATCAAATCCGGAACCTGTTCCTTGAACATCCAAAACAGTCTGAAATGAAAGTTCAAAAATTTGCCTGCAGGATAATTTTGCGTTAAAAAGTTCTGATAAAGCTTTTAAAGTACAAACAGTGGAGGCAGAAGATGAGCCAAAACCAAAGAGTGGAGAAAAGTCTGATTTAGTGGTAATCCTGATTCCTATTATGTCATTCCCGCGCAGGCGGGAATCTATATTATTTATGGATCCCCGATTAGATTGGGGATGACGGGCAAAAAAATTATACATTGCCCTCTCTACAAACTTGGCGCCTTTGGGGATGTCGCCTTTGCCAAGTTCAGATAGAGGTTTGCTGTAGTTTGTTACTCCTGCATCTTTAGCGTTTAGTTCAAATACACTATTTTCCAGAGTTTCAGCTTTTAGAGTTAATCTTTGATCAACAGCAGTAACTAAAGAAGGCCTATTATAAACAACTGCATGTTCTCCCAAAAGCATTAACTTTCCCGGAGCTGAAACTATAATTTGTGTTAGATTTGCCATCCTGTTTTTAATCCCGCAACTCCTAAGGCAGCGCTGAAAAATGGTAGATTAAAAGACTTAGCTATACTTTCTAACTTGTTTTTATCTTGATGATAGCAAAGTAACACTCCGGTGGCTTTGGTTTTCCCGCCGGCGCCACAGATTTTGGCAGCGCCTCCGGCATTCTCAATTTTTCTGATAATTCCTTTAACGTAATTTGAACAAACCCCCATTGCTTCTAAATTCTTTTCTCCCTTCCTAATAATCCTAATCAATTCTTTTTCATTAGATTGTGAAAGAGCAGGAAGTAATTCTCTTACTAATTTTTCCTGATCAATGAATAGTTTTTCAAATTTTGACTTTTGATTTTTGACTTTTGAACTTACTATACCGACTATTTCAGCTGTTATCTCCTTGGGTTTGCCTGTATTAATAAGCAGGAAATTTTTGGAAAGTTTAGATGGAATAGTAAACGGTAACGGTTGAATGATTTTTAAATCAGGGGTTTCTTTTCTAAACCAAACCAGTCCTCCAAATACAACTGTGGAATTATCTCCTCCTGAAGGATTTCCATGAAAGACCTTTTCTGCCTCGTAAGCTAAGTTGTTGACTAAATTTAGGTCCCACTGGATCTTTAAAAAGATGAGCAAAGCTGCAATATAGGCAGCTGAGACTGCTGCAGAGGAGCCTAAACCCGAGCCAATGGGGATTTGAGAAGAAATAGACAATTGATAAGAAGGGATTTTTTTAATTTTAAAGTGCTTTTTGATAATAGGTTCGATGATTTTATCTAGTCCGTCATTGCGAGCAACCCCCTCGGCTGCGCTCGGAATGACAGTAACCGTCACTCTTAAACCAACGGCAGCAAGTATTGCCGGTTTGCCATAAACCACGCTATGCTCGCCAAGTAAATGTACTTTGCCTGGGGCAGAAACAATAATAGGAGAGTTTTTCATGTTTTCAATCCACCTCAGCTATATTGATTTAACTTTAACTCCGTATTCTATCACATCTTCACTTCTGGCTTTACCGATTTTTCTGATCACCACTTGTACTTTCTGATTCGGTTTTAGATCCTTTTCATCGCAGTCTACAATTTGCACAGGTAATTTTTCTCCCTCAGTGAGTTGAACGATTCCCACCAAATAGGGGACTTGGTTTTCAAATCCCTGGGGGGCGACCAGGATTTTAGTCCACACTAAAAGCTTACCTATTTTATTTAGGTAATTATGCAAAGTCTTATGTTGTCTCCAAATTTGTACAGGACTATTCATGTTTGCAACACATGTACTACTACTGTAGCTCCGCTGCCTCCAACATTATGCGTTAAGCCTATCTTAGCGTCTTTAACTTGTCTTTTCCCTGCGCTGCCTCTTAATTGTTGAGTGATCTCAATAATTTGTTTTAAGCCGGTGGCAGCCACAGGGTGGCCGCAAGCTTTTAATCCACCCGATGTATTAATTGGTAATCTGCCACCTAGTTTGGTAGTGCCCTGAACAATAAATTTTCCCCCCTCACCTTTTTCACAAAAACCCAGATCTTCCATGGCCAAAATTTCTGCAATAGTAAAACAATCATGTACTTCCGCAATATCAATGTCTGCAATTTCTATCCCGGCTTGTTTTACAGCCATCTTGGCAGCTTGTTTGGTAGCAGGAATTTCTACCAAAGATTCTCTTTCAGCCAGCCCAACAGTGTCTGTGGCAACTGCTGAACCGGTGATATAAACATCGCCGGCAGTCCACCTCGAAGGAGTCAAAGCCCGCCTTCGAGGTGTATTTTCTGATGACAATATTACAGCTCCGGCGCCGTCAGTAATAGGAGAGGCATCAAAAAGAGTAAAAGGCATACAAATTTCGGGTGAATTTAAAGCTTTTTCTTCGGTGATTTCAAAAGGGAATTGGGCTTTTTCATTTAAAGAAGCATGGTAATGATTTTTTACAGAAACAGCGGCCAGGTGATTGCGCGTTGTGCCAAACTTTTGCATATGAGTTTTGGCCATTAAGGCATAAAGACCCGGGAAAGTTAAACCTGCTTTTCTTTCCGCTTCCGAACCCGCACCCATTAAGGCAGAAGTGATTTCGGAAATTGTCACATCTGTCATCTTCTCTGCTCCTACAACTAAGACATTTTTGTAGGTTCCGGCCAGTAGAGACTGGATAGCCAAATGTACAGCCAAGCCTCCTGAGGCGCAAGCCCCTTCAACCCTAAAGGAGGCACCCTTTATGTTAAACAGTGAAGCAATAGCAGCTCCCAAAAGATCTTGGTTGGCTAATTTGCCATGGATCATATTAGCAACAAATACTGCCTCAATGTTTTTGGCAGACAGATTTGCATCTTGAATGGCTTCTGTGGCTGCTTGCAAAGATAAATCAAACAAAGATTTATCCCACAGTTCCCCAAACTTTGTTAAACCTACGCCTTTGACTAGTATCTTCATAATTAGTGACTAGAGTCTAGCCTCCTTCATATCCTGTATTTAGTTAATATATTCTTGGCTATTAATGAATAGTCTATATAAGCTTTATCCTTAATTTGTTTAGCTACAGTATTTTTATTTAAGGCTTGGTGGGCTTTAATCTTTTCTGTCACCTCAAATGCAAAAGCATCAGAGCCTGCTCCGGATCCATAAGAGCACATAAAAATTTTATCTCCTGCCCGGGCAATATCTAAAGTTGCACAAAGTCCTACCATGGACGAGGCAGAATAAGGATTACCAATCTGTTCCACCACAAAGCCGGGGGCAATCTGAGCAGGGGTAAAACCCAATCTCTTGGCAGCTTCTTTGGGAAATTTGGCATTAGGCATATGAAAGATGGCCCAGTCAAAATCTGCAGCTTTCATTTTAGTTTTTTTAAGCAGTAACTCTGAGGCGCCTGACACATGTGCGAAGTAAGAGGGCGCGCCGGTAAACCTGCCGGCATGGGCAGGAAACTTCTCCGTGTCTTTTCGCCAAAAGTCAGGAGTATCAGAGGAAAAGGAAGTAAAATCTAAGATATGACAAATAGTGTTTTCTTTGCCCAAAACTAAAGCAGCTGCAGCTGAACCTGCTGTATATTCCAAAACATCAGAAGGTTTGGATTGGGCAACATCAGAACCAATAGCCAAGGCATATTTGCCATTTTTTCCTACCAGTCCGGATAAAAGTTGAATACCTGCTGTACCGGCTTTGCAGGCAAATTCTAAATCTGCAGCCAGTAGCTCTTCGGGTAAGCCTAAGATACCTGCTACTATAGTAGCGGATGGTTTAACAGCATAAGGATGGGATTCCGATCCAATGGTGATCGAGCCAATTTTTAAGGGATCAATTTGGCCGTTACCTAAAGCATTTAATGCGGCTTCAACTGCCAAAGTGACAGCATCTTCGTCAATTGAGGCAATAGCTTTTTCAAAAACACCTAAAGATTTTTCTACTTCATCAGTCTGTTTGCCCCAAGCAGAAGCAATCCGGGAGGGTTTAATTCTATATTTTGGTATGTATACGCCGTATGAAATGATACCTATATTGATTTTTTATCTCCCTTTCCCCTTCCTAATTTCTGGTGTGCTTTTGCTAATGTTCCTTCTGCTAAAGAGGCTATCAATGATAATTCTACAGCCAGTATAGCAGATCCCACAATTTGGGCGTATTTTATACTGTCTCCTGGTCCCTTTAAACTCATTAGCTTAAGCGCTTCTTGTTGGCCGGGTAAATGAATCCCTCCGCCGACAGTTCCACACATAAGATCTGGTAGGAAAACAGAAAAATATAAGTCTCCATTTGGTAAAACCTCGGCTGTAGTAACACCTAAACTTCCCTCGCTAACTTGAGCTAGATCCTGTCCTGTAGCTGCAAATATCGCTGCTACCACATTTGCATAGTGTGCGTTAAAACCTAAAGATCCGGCCATGGCTGAACCAATTTGAATTTTGCGATAAACTACCTCAGCTATTGCCTCCGGTGTTGTTTTTAAGATTTCTTTCACAAGTTTTCCTTTTAAGATAATTTCTGCCCAAACTTTTTTGCCCCTTCCCAAAATAAAATTTAACCAGGCAGGTTTTTTATCAATATCATAATTTCCGGCAACCGCAACGCACTTGATTTTAAATTGTTTTTCCAAGAGGAAGGCTACATTTGTATTAGCTATTGTGACCATGTTTAAACCCATGGCGTCTTGACTGTCATAACAAAATCTTAAAAAAAGATTTTTGCCAACTAAAGATGAATCAATTTTCAGTAGTTTTAAATGGGACGATTCTCCCTGAGCAACTTTGGCAATTAATTTAAAATTGTTTTCCAGCCACTTGATAATCTGTCGGGATTGTCTGATGCCTGAGGTAACAAAAACAGAACCTCTGGTAGCTCCAACTGTTTCTACTTCAACATAAGCTCCGCCGCTTTCAGAAATTGCTTTACAGCCCCTTGAAGCAGATGCCACCAAGGCTCCCTCAGTTGTAGCCAAAGGAATGTAATAACTTTTCACTTTGCACTTTTCACTTTGCACTTTTATCGGTCCGGCAACTCCTAAAGGGATTTGGGTGGCGCCAATCAGGTTTTCGATGTTTCGTCCTTTGACCTGCTCTTCTGTAAAACTAAATTGACTAATATTATCTAAGTGAATATTAAGCTGTTTTTCTAAAAACTGCCGCCTCTTTTGGGCAGAGTTAAAGTCGCGCAAGGATATTTGCTTTTTCATGCGCTGTCCATTCTATCACGCAGTCTGCCTATCCCGCAAAAAAGCTGCAGATAAATGCAGAATATGGTAAATTATGCCAATGGAGTTTAGCAACTACCTGAAGCATTCAGCAAAGAGTTTAGAAAAAGAAATACAAAAGATTCTAAATCTTTGGTTTCAGGAAGCACAGAAGATAGATAAAAGCTTAATACCCCCGACAAGGGCCTTTATAGAAGCTTGTAAAGGCGGAAAAAAAATCAGAGGTACTTTAATCAAGTTGGGGTATGAATTGGTCAGGCGCCCCAAGGGGGCGGAGAGCGGGGAAATACTAAGGGTTGGAGCTGCTTATGAGATTTTTCATACTGCCATATTGGTTCATGATGATATTATTGATGAAAGTCCTACCAGACGGGATCAAAAGTCTTTATATAAGAGCGTAGGAATGCCTCAAGCCATCACCTTGGCAGATTCAGCCTTCTTTTTGGCAACAAAAATTATATCTGAGAGTAAATTTGACATCAAAATCAAACATAAAGCCTTAAATCTTTTTTTAAAAACAATGATTGATACTACCACCGGACAAATGCTTGATATCACCGGCAATCACAAAGAGATAACCGACAAGTTTAAAACAGCAAGATATACTATATCCGGCCCGCTAAGAATTGGAGCTATCCTGGGAGGAGCAAATGATAAGCTGTTGGGGTTACTTGAGAGATTGGGAGATGATTTAGGGCTTGTATACCAAATAAGAGACGACATCTTAGACGGGGAAGCAAAGTCGGTTAAAAAGGCAAAGATTCAAGTTTTAAAATATAGGGCTAAAGCCGGAAAGTTGATACCTGAGATTGCCAAGGATGATAGAATGGTTAACTTACTGGAGGAAATGACTAGTTACTTAGTCCAAAGAACTAAGTAATCTCAAAACTCAAAAGTTTTTAGTTATCACTATGCCAAAATCTGATAAAGAAAACATCCCTTCCCATATCGCCATTATTATGGACGGTAATAGAAGATGGGCAAGGTTTCATGATTTGCCTGATATCAAAGGGCATGAAAAGGGAGCTGAAACATTGGAAAAAGTCGTTGAGGCAGCGGAAAAGTTAGGCGTCAAAACAGTCACTGTTTACGCTTTGTCTACTGAAAACATACAGGAGAGGGCAAAAAGGGAAGTACTGGGATTGTTCAATCTAATTAGAAAAGGTTATACAAGCAAACTAAAAAAGATGATACAAAAAGGAGTAAGCGTTACTATTTTGGGAGAGATAGAAGGTCTCCCCTTAACTGTCAAAAAGATCGTCAATCAGATTAAAAAAACTTATATTAAAAACGAATCAATTAAATTAAATATTGCTTTAAACTATGGCGGCAAGAAAGAACTGGTTAAAGCGCTAAAAGAGATTGTCAAAACCGGGATAGATATAAAAAGGATAAATGAGCAATTGATAGAAAAACATTTGTACACGAATGGCCAGCCTGATCCGGAGCTTTTGATCAGAACAGGGGGCAGGTCCCGGTTGTCAAATTTCCTGCTTTGGCAGACAGCCTATTCAGAGTTTTATTTTACTACAGTCCTTTGGCCGGATTTTGATAAAAAGGAACTTAAAAAAGCAATTGACTGGTATCAGGCCCAAAAGCGTAATTTCGGTAAGTAGCTATTGTATTTCCGACCATTTTTGCAAGGTATCAGACATTAAATTTCTTAAAATAACCAGATATTTAGGCTGATGGATAATTTTTTCAGCAGGTTCGGAATTATTATCAAGCTTTCTGCAGAATTTAACTGTTTTATCATCTGCTAAAGTGATTAAGCTGCCATTTACGGTTAAAGGTTGTGATGAGACAGGAGAAGAATGAGAGCAGCCAGATCCGGCAGTATATATATTACCTTGAGCAATAATGACAGCATCAATTTGAGTAACATCTTTATGGATATTTACATTGCCTCCGACCACAAAAACCAAGCCTCCATTGGAAGAGTTATGGGCAAAATCAATATTGTTATTGATAGTGAGATCATTGTTCGTAAAGATGATAATAGGGATAACTGGTTTAGCATTTAAGAAGCCATTACCGGTAATGGTTACACTACCGTTGACATATATGAGACGATCTAATTCTGTTGTAGCGTCATTCCCAATCGAATCTGTTATATTACCTTGATTAGCGTTACTTGATAAAGTACTTTTTCTAGTTGATTTAGATTGATCAAAATAAACTGATTTGAGGTCTGCATAAGAGGGGATTTTGTAGGGGGCAAAGGTAGCTTTCGGGTCAATTACACATTTGCCGGCATCGGTTTTTTTAAGGTCCCTGTTTAACTGTGGTGTTGAGGCTAAACCTTTAGTTTGATAGTAGTTGGAGTCATTATCAAGACAACTAAATGCATAAGCAGGCTGCAGAAATATTAATGCGAATGCAATGAAGCCAACAGCTAACATTTGATATTTGATATTCATACTGGCTAATTCCATTGTAAAACTTTTTAAAACCCGTTTTCAAGTAACTATTCAGTTTTGTCCAGCCAAATCGTCATTCTCCCCTTCGGGGGCCCGACTCGGAATGACAAATTCACTGGAGAAAACTGAACTCATACGAGAAAAACTCTTGACAAACGTATTACGTTTTGATAAATTGTAATACATATGCAGATTCAAACTTTAGTAAATGTTAAATATCAGGTTGTTATCCCTAAGGAGGCCCGGAAAAAGATTAAGATCAAACCTGGCCAGAGGATGAATGTAGATGTAGTGGGGGGGAGAGTTATTTTTTCACCTGCTAAAAGTAAAAGAGAATGGAGTTGGCCTGGAGACTACATTAAAAATCTGAAGGATCCTTGGGACGGAACTGATCGGGAAAAATATTTGGAAGATGAGCGTAATTCATGGAAATAGCCCTCGATACTAACATATTTATTCTGGCGTATGATAAGAAAACTCCTAAGGGTGATATAGCAAGAAAACTGCTTCAGAAAAACAAGGAATCAAATACCAGGATATTCATATCAGTTATAGTCATTGAAGAATTTTTAGTTAGAATTTATAAACAGGAGCTGGAAAAGGATATCTTAAAGTATGAAGATTTTATAACTGCCGGAGGATTTATTACAGTTGTAGAAGTAAATAGACAAATAGCACGGACTGCAGCAAAGCTGAGAGCAGAATATTCAAGTCTTAGGACTCCGGATGCGATTCATCTTGCTACAGCCATTGTAAGTGGCGCAAAACTATTCATAACCACCGATAAAAGAATCCCCAAAAATATTAAAGGTTTAAAAGTAATTGTGCTTTCCAAAACAAATTAAAGATTATGTTTGGACTAAAGCATAACCAACCTTGCCGAGTGGGAATATGCTGAAACGGCTTTAGAAGCCGTTTCAAGGGTAAAGCGTGAAGCGGAAAGGGATGTCCTTAAAATTGAAAGGTTTGAGAATATGCTGCAAATGTTAAAGTCCTTAAAACTGGAAGAATTAAAAAGCTTTTATAAAAATTTGGCTAAAAAATTGGGGATGAGTGCGGTAAAAAAGTAACCCCGTCATGGTTAAATTAAATGCAAAGCAATTAAGAAGGCAAACAGCTAACAGCAAACAGTTAACAGCTAGAAATGAGATATACATTGTCTTAGACAATGTGTTGGATACATATAATGTTGGGTCGATTTTTAGATTAGCTGATGCTGTGGCAGCAAAGAAGGTCTATCTTTGTGGTAAAACAGAGATCCCGCCCAATCCCAGGATTAAAAAAGCCTCTATTAATACTACCGAATGGGTGGAATGGAGTTACAAAGAAACAGCCATTGAGGCGATTAACGATATACGATTAACGATTAACGATATACAGACAGTTGCAGTTGAGCAGAGTAAAAAAAGTGTTCCTTATGATAAGTTTGAATATAAACTGCCTGTCTGTTTAGTAGTGGGAAATGAGACTTACGGAGTTTCAAAAGAAGTATTGGATATTTGTGATGGAATTGTGGAAATTCCCATGTATGGAATTAATATTTCCTTAAATGTAATGGTTTCTTTGGGGATAGTTTTATATCAAGCCCTCGGAAATACAAATTCTGTCTGATAGAGTTTATTTACAGTTGACTCTTGAGATTGTAATAGTTCTGCCATAATATGTTTCCTAGGGCAATATTATATCAACGTGCAACATTTATGTGCTTTGACATTAAGGGGTATAATTGTACAAACTGCCCAAAGATATAAACAATGGCAGTTGAAGTAAAAACACGGCCAATTCTAAGAGTTCTAGAGGGATCTAGAGTTTCTGTTTTCGATGAGACCGATCCATTAAAAAGGGTCGCTGTTTGGGGTCCTCCCAGCATAGAAGCGGTCTTAGGGCAATTGTTACCGCCGGATAAATCTCTTTTCCATAACAATTTTGATGTTTTCAAAGGCAGAAAAGAGTTTGAGGGTATGGTGGATATACTTAAAGCAGCTGAAGTAGAGGTTTTAGAAGCCCGGGGAAAAGTCGCAGCTGCTCTGCCTTTTGTCAAAGGTATGCCAAGTACGCTTTCAGCTTTATCTGAACGGCTAAAGGTAAGTGCACGAGTATTGGAAGGTCGTTATGGGCGTCGCTGTCAATACACAGAAGAAATAGACGATATTTTGGCTTCAGAGGTAAAAGTTTTAGGTGAAGAAGGAGCTATAAAACTTAATTATTTAACTGCTTTGGGTAAACCTTATCCGATGGCAAACCTTATTTATGGCAGAGATCAAACAAATGTGCTAGGAGAGACAATGATTTTCTCCAGATTAAGACATGGTATAAGAAGGCCAGAAGTAGCTTTTTTCAGAGTGATGTACCAAGATGTGTTAGATAGGCAAGATGTTCATGCTGTTAGAAATGGGGGTTATTTTGAAGGCGGTGATGGGATAATGTTTGACCATGCTGCATTTGTTGGGGTAGGTATCAGATCGAGCATGAATGGTGCGTTTGGTATTTTTACAGCGATCGAACCAGTACTAAAAAAGAGAGGTTTTGATTTTTTTGCAGTAGTAGAAGAAAATCAGGAACGGTTGTCCGGTTCGATTAATGGTGGGGGTATAGAGATGGATGATATGCACCTTGATACATTTTGGATGCCGATAGGACCCAAGAAGGTTCTGACTTGTCTGGAGAGCGCAGGAAGAAGAGTTGTCAGAAGAGTTTGGCGGGATGGTGCTGGTTTTCTTAGAGTTAGTCGGGAAACTTCGTTCATATCGCTTATGGCGCAAAGGGGGATAGAGATTTATGATATACCAGTCGAAGAACAAAGAAATTATGCTACAAACTATTTGCTGCTCGGAAAGAATCAGGTGTTGGTGCCATTGTCAGAAAATTATCAGACTCGTTCCATTTTACAAAGAGCAGGACTGGTTATTATTCCTGCAGACATAAAAGAGTTAGTTGGTGGTTACGGAGCAGTACATTGTATGACTGCTGCTTTAGAAAGAGGATAAATGCTGAAAGGAAACTTATGGCTGAACGACAATTGACAGATAGAAATATTAGTCAAAAGGCACAATTGCTGCCTACTCGGGGGGACTATCCTTATTATCAGTTGGTAGATGGAGTGCAAGAAGGGATTGCCGGTTACTTTTCTGATCCCGACCTGGTACATTTAGTTGAGATAGGTCAACCTCCTGAACACATAAGTGCAGACTTTGGAATACCTTGTTTCCCTTTGGCCAGAAAATTAAGACGGGCTCCTAATGGGATTGCAGAAGAGCTTGCTTTGGGTTTGCAGGTTATAGAAGGGGATTTTATTAGCGCATATGATGCAGAAGGGCCTTATCTAAATATAGACCTTAATCCTAGGTCATATGCAACAGCAGTAGCAAGATCGGTTTTTAAATGGAGAGATGTTTACGGAGGAGAGAATACTGGTCACGGTCAGCATGTGGTGATAGATATGTCCTCTCCAAATATTGCTAAACAAATGAGTATAGGTCATCTAAGATCAACAATTATAGGTGATTCATTAGCAAAAATCGCCGAAGTCTCCGGGTTTAAAGTAACTACAGATAACCATATTGGAGATTGGGGTACCCAATTTGGTAAACTAATCTACGCCATAAAAGCTTGGGGAGACGAGAAAGAAATCGAGAGGGAACCAATAAAGGCGCTACAGGAATTATATGTTAAGTTCCATGCTGAAGCTGAGAAAGATCCGAAGATAGAAGATGAAGGTAGGAGTTGGTTTAAGAGATTGGAGGATGACGATCCTGAAGCCAGAAGGCTTTGGAGGAAATGTGTTGATTGGTCGATGTCAGAATTCCAACAAGTTTATGATTTATTGGGTGTGAAGTTTGATGTCACTTTAGGGGAGAGTTTCTATGAGCCTTTACTAAAACCAGCGGTAGAAAGAGTCAGAACGAGTGGAATTTTAGTGGAAAGTAAAGGGGCGCTGGGAGTAGATTTGTCAGATAAGGGTTTAGGTTTTGCTATTGTTTTGAAAACTGATGGAGCGACTCTCTATATGACAAGAGAAATAGCAACAGGTATGTATAGGGCTGAACAGATGGGAGCAGATCAAATGGTTTACGTGGTGGGTGAAGATCAAAAAGCCTACTTTCAACAATATTTTGAGATCTTGCGTAGACTGGGTTATCCAATCGCTGATCAAAGTAGGCATGTTTATTTTGGTATGGTAACTTTAGAGGAAGGTAGGATGTCTACCCGGAAAGGTCGGGTTATTCTACTTAGAGATGTAATAGAGGAAAGTATTGAAAGGGCAGAAAAGATCTTAAAGCAGAGTAATCCTGACTTGTTTGCTGATTCACTAAAAAGAGCTCAGGTAGCAAGACAAGTGGGTATTGGTGCCTTGAAATGGAATGATTTATCTGCAGATCCTAAGCGCTCGATTGTTTTCAATTGGGATAGGATGCTTGCTATGGATGGTTATTCCGGCCCCTATATTCAATATAGTCATGCCAGAGCTCAATCAGTGTTAGAAAAAGGTGGAACCTCGAATTTAAATGATGTTAACGTCACTGCCGGAGAGAAAGAAGAAATGGAACTTGTTAAAGCGATAGCTTCTTTTCCAGCTGCTGTCAGGAAAGCAGCAGAGACCTATGCTCCGGCAGTAGTTGCTACTAGTCTTTTTGAAATAGCCCAAGTGTTTAACAAGTTTTACCACAACCATACAATTTTGGGAGCAGAAGGTGATTTAAGAGACAGCAGGCTTGCTCTAACTGCAGCTACAGCCCAAGTCTTTAAGAACGGTTTGAATTTATTAGGTATAGAAGCACCGGGTAGAATGTAGAAAAAATGGCAGATGTATTAAGAGAATTAATAAATTTTCAGTCATATTCAGGACAAGAACGGCCTATACTGGAATATATTAAAGCTCATTTAGAACAAAATGGAATAAAGCCTTTTTACCAAGGAGATAATTTAGTAGTTAAATTGCAGGGTCAAGATTCCTCAAGAGCTTTCATCTTTAACGGACATGTGGATATTGTGGATATAGGTGATTCTAAAAGATGGAAACATGATCCATGGTTAGGAGAGGTCGTGGGAGGTCGGATTTACGGAAGGGGAGCATCTGATATGAAGGGTGGAATTTTGGCCATGATGGAAACTACAAAATCGCTTGCTGGAAGAAAGTACCTTCCTACGGATGTTTGGTTCACCTTTGTGGTTAAAGAGGAAACAGACGGATCGGGAACAGAGCAGTTTGCCCAGTGGTTTCAGTTGCAAGGATACAAGAAACAATATAGTGAACTGGTTGCAATTTTTGCTGAGCCTACGAGTTTAGATACGGTTCAGTATGGTCATCGTGGGAACTTCTTTATTGAGGCGGAGAAGATCGGGGTATCTGCGCATTCTTCTAGGCCTCGAGAAATTGATCCCCATGCAATTTTAGAGATGAGTAAGTTTATTCTCGATTTAGAGGCGGAAAATTTGAGATGGCAAAAAGAATTTGAAAATGCAGAATTTGCTCCACCTACTATTACGCCAACATCGATTGAGGGAAAGTCTGAATCTCCCAATAAAACAGCGGATAATTGTAGGGTCCATTTTGACTTGCGGACTATACCTTTATATCACCAAGAGGCGTTTGATAGAGTTAGGGATTTAGCAAAACAAAGAAGTATTAAACTATCGTTACTACATTCACCAGCTCCTACAGGTTATACCGACCCTGAGGCAAGAATTATTAAAGTATTTCAAAGGGTGGTGCCGGGAGTTAAAAAGGAGGTTAATGATGCCTCTAATGATCTAGGGTTTTTTACTCAAGTAGGAATTGATGGAGTAATTTTTGGACCGGGAGAAATGCCTCAAGCTCATAGAGAAGACGAATCAGCAGATATAAACCAGATAACTACCGCACCAAAATTTTTTGAAGAGATTTACCTAATTTGGGCAGGGATAACCAAAGCCTGATAGATGTAATGCGAAATCTCAATTGATATAGTTTTGCGAAATCTGAACTGAAACACTTTAAAACATCTTTTGCATCTTTTAAGCAACTACTCTTTGTCATTGCGAGCGAACAAAGTGAGCGTGACAATCTCTTAAATGGACAAGATTGCTTCGTCGTTTCACTTCTCGCAACGACAGAATTTTGTATCATTTGAGACTTCGTTTATAAGTATCTTTTTAGATTTCGTGTAACAATAGAAGTATATTTGACAAGCATAATTCCTAGATGTATTATCAGCTTACAATATGGCAATAGAGGCGGTACGTATCCCAACTACCGCTGCCCGACAATTAACTAATACGCTCCTGATGATCAGCCCCGATCAATTTGGCTTTAATGACCAAACTGCCGGGACGAATACCTTTCAAAACTCGCCAGATGAATTACCAATAATAGTCAGAGATAAAGCCCTCGCAGAGTTTTACGGTACTGTAGTTGCTCTCCGCCATCATGGGGTGGAAGTGGTAGTTTGTCCAACCAGAACAGATGTTTCAACTCCTGATGCTGTTTTCCCTAATAACTGGATATCTTTTCACAGTGAACTTGAAAAGGTGGATGTAATTTTATATCCTATGCTGGCTCCTAACAGGAGAGCGGAAAGGCAGTTTGACAGGGTAAAAAGTTTAATGTTCTGGATGGCTATAGATCCAAAAAGAGTATTGGATTTGACTGTTTTGGAGCGAGCAGGTCAGTTTTTGGAAGGTACGGGAAGTTTAGTTTTCGACCGGCGAAATAAAGTAGTTTTTGCTCATGAATCAGCCAGAACTTCATATGGTGCTTTAGACGTTTTTTGTGACAGAACGGGTTATCAGTCAGTTAAGTTTCATGCATTTGATAAAGAAGACAGGCCGATTTATCATACCAATGTGGTAATGGGTATAGGTGAAGGTTTTTCCGTCGTGTGCCTTGAATCAATTCGAGATCTTAAGGAAAGACGTACAGTAGAAGGTAGTCTGAAAGACTTAGAGCTTGAGGTAGTGGATATAACTTTGGATCAACTACATGCTTTTTGCGGCAATGTTTTAGAGGTAAGATCAACTTCAGGTGTATCTAAAATAATTCTATCTGTTAATGCTTTTGATGCTTTCACCAATGCCCAAAGGAATACGTTGATGAGTTATGGCGAACTTATCCCGGTAGAAATTAATACTATTGAAACAGTTGGTGGTGGCAGCGCTCGTTGCGTAGTCGCAGAAGTTTTCCCGGGAAGAGTTTAACGCCAAATGAAATCTAAAGATAGTCAGGTTGGTAACACAATGCTTAAATCTATTCTACCTACTTATACTCCAAAAGAACTCTGTATTAAATTGGGAAGTAAAAAATGGATAATGGGTTATAATAGGATTTTTGCAATAGTAGATCCTACCTCTCAGAAAGTGATGTATATAGAAGATTATGGTCCTCAAAATGGTTTTTTTATCGAGGGTTGGAGAGCTTTACACTTTCTTTCAACTAGCTCAATAGTAGAGAAAAGCTACCGTGAGGGAAGCATTACTATTTGTATTATAAAGCAAGGAAAGGCTAAGTTAAATTTGCTGCCATCTTTTGCGCCTATTGGGATTGAAGAATGCAAAGTTATCAATAATAAGGTAATGATAACCTTTGCTGGTTTTGGTGGTGGTGGTGTTAGCGCTTCATTCTCCAGAGGTATGGCAGAAGGTGTTGAAAAAGTTCAGGTAATACAACAGGGGGGCGGAAACAAGTTAGGCATAGGTAAAATAGTGTTACCGGCAAAAAAGATAATTCTGATTGGAGTGGATGATACGGATAATGATAATGAAGGTGCAACTTACGCTTTAGTACATAATATTTCTGTTGATATTGCTGGGAAATTGGGCGTGTTTTATGCTACGCACAACAATATACAGCTTTTCCCGTATAATCCTTATAAAACGAAAAATTGTATGGCTACGGTAGTTAGTTTTATCTATGATAAAGATAGTCAAGGGGAGGAAATTGTAAAAGAATTTACAAGATTGCTTAAAAAGCATACGGTTAGTGATCAAACCGGCATCGCGGTTTTTGAAGGTTTTTCTTTACCGAGGCGATTAGTAGATTTCAGTACAAGTCTTAAGTTCCATATGCTAAATGATATGAGTGAACTAAAAAGAATTTGTGCTGAAACTAGAGTTAGATTATATCCCATTACTGGCGAAAAAGGACTAATAGGAGCAACAGCAGCATTAGGTTTTTTTGACAAACCAGATTTTGGGGCAAAACTGCCAAATCAATGTTGTTAACTAACTTTTGAATTGATGGTCTTCCTCACTAATTTATCTGTTTTATTGTAAGCTTTATAAATTTTCTCCTGTTTTGATTTAATCCAAGACTCATGATTTTTAATTTCGTTTCTAGCTCTTTCTATAGATTTCTGCATAGTTGCTAAGCTGCTTCCACCTGTATTACTTCTTCTGGAGATGGCTGTAGTAGGATTAATAGCTTCAAGTATTTCTTTGTCTGATAATTTAATATCCAAACCGAATCCTTGAGCAGTTTGAGCAATTTGTTTAGCTGAAATTTGACTTAGCGGTTTTTTATTTTCTATAGCATCCTCAACGATTTGGCCAATAATCTTATAAATCATCCGGTAACCTATTTTAGTCTTTTGGGAAATGTAGTCGGCCAGATCGGTTGTTAGGGAATAATTTGTAGTGGCAAGTTCCAACATTCTCTTTTCATCAAATTTTAAGGTAGTAATTATTTTCTGTAGAGTTTTTATAACTGCAGTAGTCTTAATTAGCCCAAGATGAATATATTCTTTACTCTCCCTAGCATCCCTGTTGTATCCCATGGGTAGAGACGATAAAATATTGGCCACAATTGACCAGTAACCTGTCACCTGAGGAGCGGTAGAGCGTATTATTTCTAAAACGTCAGGATTCTTCTTTTGAGCCATAACCGAAGAACCGGTTATGGGGTGCATTCTCTGGGAAACCTCATCTCCAAGTTCCACGATGCCGTATTCAAATGTATTAAAAAGGATTAAGTCCTCACCTATCTTACTTGTCACAAGACACATTTCAGATAGGGCTGAAAGATATCCCAGTTGAGCAAATCCCCGAGAGCCGATAACATCTTGAGGAAGTTCCCAGACTTTTGTAAAACCCAGATATTCAGTAGTAAATTCCCGATCAAGAGACCAGGAGGTACCGTAGGATTCACAAGCACCTAAAGGGTTCATATCATAAATATTGAGATAATATTTAACAGTTTCTGAGGTTCTTAAGAAAGTATTTAAATATGATAGTGCCCATTGCCCAACTGTAGTAATCTTACCTGGTTGCATATGAGTATAGCCAGGCATAATTGTTTGTTGGTATTTGTTGGTAAGCTCAAGAAGTGATTTTAATAAACTAATCATTTCTTGAGATATAAGTAGCATTTGTTCCCGTAGATACAATAACTCGGTTACCATTATTTGGTCATTCCTGCTTCTGCCTGTATGTACGCTGTATGCTAAGTCACCGGCCTTCTCTAGTATTTTTGCCTCAAGAGTTAGTTGTGCCCCTTTTTCAGGATCAATAGTAAACTTACCCCTGCTGAACTCTTCTTCTATTTCAGATAAGGCTTTAAGGCACTTTTCGGCAGCAGTTGGATCAATAATTTTATTTTTGAGAAGCATTAGTACATGAACTTTTGTCCCCCAGAGATCAAAAGGAACCATCTCCATATCTAGGGTTATTTGTTGTTCAGAGACGATAAATGTTGATGTTTCAAGCTTCGGTTTATTCATTAACTACTCCTAATTAAATAATCTAATATAGCCATTTGGATCCACATTCGGTTTTCGGCTTGGTCAATCACGATAGAGAAAGGGCTGTCTAAGACCTCATCTGTTACCTCAACATTCCTTCTAACAGGTAGACAGTGCATAAAGTAGGCATTATTCGTTAAATTCATCTTTGTTTTGTCAATGATCCAGTGTTTAAGTTTCTCTCTAATCTTTTTTTCCTGATCCCATGCGCCATAATATTTCATTGCCCCCCAGCTTTTAGCACAAACAATTTGAGCATCTTTGAAGGCGTCTGTTTGGGAATTTGAAAATTGCAAAGAACCACCAGCCTGTTTGGCTCTGGCTTTGGCAGAATTGATGATTTCTTCATCAAGATCCCAGCCTTCAGGATAAGCTACAGTAACCTCCATTCCTAAATCGCAAGCTGACATGAGTTGAGAATTAACTGTTGCCATTGGTAATGCTTTTGGGTGATAAGCCCAGGTTAGAACGTATTTTTTGCCCTTAGGATTACCTAATTTCTCCATAATTGTCATGGCATCTCCCAAGCCCTGACAAGGGTGATAAACATTTGATTCCATATTAATAACTGGCACTTTTGCATACTTGGTAAAGCCTCGTATGACAGTATCTTTTTTAACTTTATTCCAATGAGGAACCTTGACGCTTTCTGAAGATGTAGTTACCAAATCACTGGCTCTAACAGCAATAGCATCACTCATTCGTGAGACTACTGGTATGGCTTCTTTGATATGTTCAATTGTGCCTTGATCCATTATGACATTTTCCTCAAATTCAAAAGGGAAATTACCGCTGCCTGAGGATAAATCTACAGCCAGACCTCCTAGTTTATCCATGGCGACTATAAACGACAACCGGGTTCTTAAAGAGGGGTTAAAGAAAAACATACTTAAAATCTTTCCTTGAAGTGTTTTTTTACAACCAGACTTTTTCATAGTTAGAGCTGCCTTGATAATTTTCATCAGCTCTTGTTGTGTATAATCGGTGGTAGTTAAAAAGTGTTTCATTCGACTCTTTCTAGGAGAAAACTTTTTTATTGATTAGATTCGGTGTTTTGTGGATTTCGTGTAGATTGCTTTCTGCTTCAATCTTAAAATACTTTTTAATGAGCTCTACGCCTAAGTGGCTGTTAGCAATCGGTCCGGTAATCAAATCGATATCCATTTTACATTGTTTTTTCAATATCTCTCTGGCTCCGTATATTCCGGTAAAATCATTTGCAGCCAAAACTACGAATGATATTTGGTCTCTCAATGGTTTAGATTTGAGAATGTCCATTACATGGTATTCTCCCAGAATTCCTTCACCAAACTCCATCAATATTAAATCCGGATTGGTAATTTTGGCATGATTAAGTAAATTCTGAGTAAGTTTAATAATCGTATTCGCATCAGGACCACAAGTAGAAGGCAATCCCATATCTGTAAAATCGAAAACTTGTTCGACTCCGTTATCCATTAATTTATATGGATCTTGCATATAGCTCACTCCAGTTGGTTTAATAGCCACGATTCTCTTGCCGAGTTGTTTGAAATGATGGGCTATTTTGCAAGCAAGAGTTGTTTTTCCTGAATCCATTCTAGTTGCCAAAAAACAAATAATTGGAATTCTTTTAGGACTGGATTTGACTTGGGGTAGGGCATAATACTTGAGGTTCATTGGCTTACCGTCTGTGTTTATCATTGCTCCCAAAACCTTAACTTTCATGGGTTTGCCCCAAGCTTCATAAATGCCTGAAATCTCGCCAATTAATCCACCTTCACAAAGAAAGCTGAGTTCATCTCCTACCATGATTTTTTTCGGAACAATACCCGCAAATTCAACAGGTGCTTTCCGATAGCCTAAAACTCCTGGGATAACGTCACCTTTTATTAGTTTACCTAATCGTCCATCTACAAATTCAAAAGCATCCATTTTTCCTAAATTGTCACCCGCCTGAACAACAATAATGGTTCCTTCTTCCGATACTATTTTATTATCAATTAATACTTCAGTAGGTAAGTTAACATTTTTGAATACCGATGAGATTTTATCTAGCTTGATTTTTTTCATAAATTTTTATTTTTCCTTTTTACGCTTGCTGCTATAGTACTTTGTAGGCTATAGATCTTTGAGAATCCTGTTAAGTCTCTTGCATCCCACATAAGATTTTCTTCCCCATAAACAGCTGTCTCAGTATCCATTAAAGAATATGGACTTTTGCAACCCTCAATTATTATGTTGCCTTTAAAAAGTTTAATCCTAACGTCACCGGTAACATTTTCCTGGCTACTATTTATCATAGCTGTTATATCCTGCATGACTGGGTCAAAATAAAGGCCTTCATGTAATAAATTACCGTAGAAGTCAGATAAGATCTCTTTCCAAAAAGATTGCCATTTAGTTTGTACCAATTTTTCTAATTCTTTATGTGCCTTAATCAATATTAAAGCTGCTGGGGCTGCAAATACAATTCTGCCTTTAATGCCTAAGATAGTATCCCCTAAATGGATATTTTTACCTACACCATGCTTACCTCCAATTTTTGCCAGGTGATTAAAAATATCGATACCGGTCATTTTTTTGCTGTCTATTGCAACAGGCAGGCCTTTATAAAAAGATATGATAAGAGTTGTCGGCAGATCAGGAGTTTTTTCTAATGGTGTCATTCCCGGATAGACATCTTCCGGTGGTATCTCCCAGGAACCTTTAGTTTCTTTACCGCCGATGGTAACTCCCAGCATGCCTTGATTAATAGAATAGGTATTTGAGCTTGAGGGGATAGGGAAATTGTACTTTTTAAGTAATTCTATTTCTTCCTCCCTTTTTACCCCTAAGTCCCTAATAGGGGTTAATGCTGTTAACTCCGGTGCTAATATCTTTAAAGCGATATCGAACCTAATTTGGTCATTGCCTGCTCCCGTAGAACCATGAGCAATGTATTTAGCACCTACTTTTTTGGCAATCTCTACTAACTTACTTGCAATAACAAATCTTTCTGTCCCGGCGCAAAGAGGATAAACGCCTCCTCTGAGTATGTTGCCTTTAATGATATAGGAGATAAACTGATCGTACAGTTGTTGTTTTCCGTCCGCAAAATAGTGTCCTATAGCTCCTAAGAGTCTAGCGTTTTTAGCAATTTGGCTTGATTCTTGATCGCTAAACCCTCCTGTATCTACGGTAACAGTTACTACTTGATAGCCTTGTTCTTTTAAATAGATAACACAAAATGATGTATCTAGGCCACCGGAAAATGCTAAGACAACAATGCCTTTAGGGCCCGATTTGATCGGAACTGGTTTTTGTTGATTTTGATCAGGCTTAATTCTCATATATATTGTATCTGGACTAAAAAACTCGTCCTTTATTAATTAAGGGACGAGTTTAACCCGTGGTGCCACCCTGATTCAACAAAACCCTTCTGAGGTAAGTTGCGCTTGTTCTTCAATTATGCTCAAAGGTGCGTTTCGGTAAATTTAGGTTTCGAGGCTTTCAGCTACTCTCTTTGCTTAAAAACTCCAAGTTTACTTACTTTCCCTTGTTAATTCCTTGATATGATAACAAATTTTAATCAATTTGTCAAAACAAACCTCCAGTCAAGGTTAAAAAGCTGCAGTAGGGTGCGTAGGAAAGGGGACTAAATAACTTGGTATGTTTACTACTCTAGCCCCAGTAATAGTATCTACGTGGTCGAATGGCTGTGTTGTACCCAGCTGGATTACTGTCATAGCTTTTAGGATGGAGTTTCGTAATGGATTTGTATTATCTAGAAGTGATCTCGCGGCCGCTAGTAAATAAGTAGGGTTGTTGTCTATAACAAAAAGTCGTAACCCTTCTTCTGGTCTACGAGCACGGCAGTCTTGCAGTATTCGCTCTATTCTATCCTCAGCAGAGCTACATGGGTTTATAGGTAAAGGGTTAGGTAAGCCTGCCCTAATTAGTAGATCTCCTGTTTCTTGGATTACTTCCTCATTGCTGCGGCCGTTTTCGCAGGTAGGATAGCTTCCTCCATATATATGTTGAGGCGTTACCCGTAAGAAAGTTCTTATTGAATCACCCCCCATACCTTTTATGTCTCCAAACACAGTTAATCTTTCACCTGGAATAATCATAGAGTATTTATACGATATCTTGTAGTAGGTTACAATACCTTATTTTTATATCTGAAACATAACCGTGATCAAGTTTGAATTAAAGTATAACCTACTTTTTTTTGGCTTTCGATAATGTAATTATTGGCTTTCATAAATGGATGTTTTCTTAGTCTGTAAATTAATGCATCCAAGGCCCAATCTGTGGGCAAGTCAGACTTGCCTGTGACATCTTCACTCTTTTCTGGCCAGACTTGGGCAAAAATTTCATCTTTAGATACCACAGATCCCATCTTATTTCTTAGTAATTTAAATAATTTACTTTCTTTAACCGGTAAATTAACCGGTAAATTGGTTTTAATATACTCAGATAAAAGGGGAGTAAAGGTTTGGAACTTGGAACTTGGAATTTGGAATTTGGAATTTTTGATCATGCCTACATTTAGTAAATAATCGTCTACCTCTGTGACAGTTTTGCCCAAGACTATCTTTTGTAAAGTTTTTCTTTGATAATAATTTAAGTAATCTACAAACTCTTTAAGTTGTAATTTGACAAATTGATCCAGTAATAAGTTTTGCTGTTTTTGAGAGCTAAGTAAAATGTGTAATAGCTGATTGTGACCACAGGATAAATCCAGTAGCTTTTCTAAATTTTCTTTAGAAGTCAGCCTGCCAGGTTCAATTTCTAAAATCTTTTTTAGATCCTCTTTGGAGTAGGGAGTAAAGTAGTAATTTTCCGAGTAAAAGTTAAGGTTGCCTCCGCTTAAAGCATCAGGTGTAAGCTCATTTAAAGGCTTAATGGCAGTAAAAATTAGCACTAATTTACCGGGCGCGACATTTGTTAAAGATTGAATATTAGACAAAAACCGGCTGTTAAATTCTTTTTTCAACTGGTCAAAACGGCTAAAAATTAAGACTATCTTTTCATATTTTCCGGATAGCCCTTTTAAGATATTTCCTGTTTCTTCAAGCATCTGCTCATCTGTTTTTTTGCCGTCTTTGCCGCCTAATTCCAAAAGGATTAGTTTGTAAAGCTCGTGCTGTGTTAAAGAGGCTAAAGAATATAAATCAATATGAAAAAACCGGGCAAAATTTTGTGAGGCTAAATATCTTAAAAAATAAGATACGCCTACTCCGGGCATAGAAACCACCACAAAGGACAAAGAGCGGTCTATCAATTGCCTGAAGTCTTTTAGTTTATCCTTGGCAAAGTCCGGGCCAAGTACTGCCTCTTTGAAATTATACATGTTTTAGCCTTTTATACGTCAGAATTATATCAGAATTTAATCAAGCAGTCAAGTTGGATTTGCGTTAAAGTACTCACAGAAAGGAATCTATGAGTGTTGAAGATGGAGGAATAAGGGGGGCGGTAACTACTCCCAGTATTAGTCCAGCAATTGGTACCGGGCCGCTGGCTGAGCTTGGTAATCCTGCATTTGGGGCCAGCAATTTATTAGAAGGATTCGGCCCAAAGCTGGGAATTGAATCAGCATTTTCAATTGTTAATGAAGGTCCAGTGAGCTTTGGAGAATTGGAGAACACGATGACTTATAAACCAGGAGTTTTTGATCTAATAGGAGATTTAAGATTTAATCCTCCGAGCAGGATAAATTTGGCTAAGCCTTTAGATGAACAGTCTGCAGTTGCAGAAGCTAATCATTGGTTAGGTTTGGATCAACTTAATGTACCAGCTAAACTTACTCTTGCAGAGCCGAAACCATCAGCAGAGCCTTTATCAGAGCAAGCTGTACTGGCAGAAGCAGAAGAGATTTTACAAACTGTTAAGGTGTTAGAATTCCCTACACCTAAGTCTTTATTATCTCCTGCTGTGACGCCGATAGAAATACCTTTACCAAGCACAGATATAATCCAAATCGGAAGGACAAAAAGAGCTTTAGAAGTAGCTGGATTGACACAGCTGAGTACAAAAGTTGCTGGTGGGGTGAAGATAGAAACTGGTACAGCATCCCGGCAGTCAATAAGTATTGCTACACCTCAGACACAAGAACAGTCGGTGTCTCAGCAATTGAAGAAAGAAGAAGTTGGAGCGTCAGAGGAAACAGAAGAGAATTTAGAGGTATTGGAAGATGAAGAAGTTGAAGAATTGGTAGCAAAATATTTGGTAGATGAAGAGGTGTCAGAAGAAAGAAGGATAGAGATTAGGCATGCAGTTAGGTTAGCAAAAATCGAGGCGGAGAAGGAAGGCGTAGTGGAAATTGAAGGCTGGAGGATTGTAAAACATCTGCCGGAGCATGCAGGGATTAGAAGCCAGGTGGTTAAAAAAAATGGGCCTGACGGTTCCTTTGATGAAACCCTAGAAGAGATAGTGGCTAGAAAATTTACCTCTGAACAAGAAGCTATAGAAAAGTCAGATTCAATAGTTTTCCAAAAGCAACCTGTTAAAAGAGGAAGACATGGTACTATTGTACCTTTTGAAGCTGTGGCCAAGGTTTTCAAACGCCATCTTGTCAAAAAACACCCCTCAAAAGAGGTGATTGCCCGAATAGTTAAGAAGCAACAGGTTCAACAAGTGAAGGGTCAACCCGCAATATTATCCCTATTAAGAAGGTGGAAGAGAGGATAGAGCCTCAGATAGAAGACTATGGAGATTGGGCTGAGGTTTTCCATCTAAACTACTAACGGCCGTGATAAGTTTGATTAAGACATCTTGGGTAGAGATAGAAGAAGAATACCTTCCAAGACATTAGTGTAAGCCTGCATCTCTTATTTGATAAATTTTGAACTAGCAATTTGAACTGGGCATCGCCTTCTTGACTTTTGTATATGTTGGACATATACTAAGTAGGTGAAGATATTGCTTGAGCCTGTTGTATTTGATTGGGATAAAGGGAATATAGATAAAAATCTTCACAAACATAATGTTTTGGATAAAGAAGCAGAAGAAGTTTTTGAAAATGAGCCAAAGTTCATTTTTGAGGATGAAAGACATTCTTTGACAGAGATAAGATACATGGTTTGGGGAATAACTGATAAGGGTAGGCGGCTATTAGTGTTTTTTACTCAAAGAGGAAGAAGGGTACGAATTATTTCTGCGCGGGATATGCATAAAAAAGAAAGGAGGGCGTATGAGGAAGAGATTCAAAAAGCTACCAAAGTTTAAAAGTGAAGATGAGGAAAGAGATTTCTGGGCAACTGCTGATTCTTCAGAATATTTTGACTGGAATAAAGCGGAGAGGGTTATCTTTCCAAATTTAAAACCATCAACAGAAACAATTTCTTTAAGACTCCCGCAATATTTATTGGCTAGAATTAAGCAGATTGCAAATTTCAAAGACGTGCCTTATCAATCCTTAATCAAGATTTTCCTGGCTGAGAGAGTAGCCAAGGAATTAAAGGGTTGACAGAAACAAGTGATCCAAGGTAAAATATAGTTTACTCACAAAATTTAGTGATAGATTTTTTGAGGGAAAAAAGGAGAAAGTCACACAAGATACTACTCTAGAATGCTTCAAAGGAAGGACAGTTCACTTCGAGCGAAGCGAGAAGCACATTAACAACCGAAGATTTTATATACTACTCTTCGGCAAAATTAGTCCCGCCGATGGCGGGATTTTTGATGCTAAAAGAGTGGTGGGTTTTTTTATGAGAGTCGTCAGTACTAAGTCGTCAGTCGTCAGATAATCGCAAGAAAGTCTGATAGTTGATAGCTGAAGGCTGATAGCTCCGTAATTCTTTTTGAGAGTTTGATCCTGGCTCAGGATGAACGTTGGCGGCGTGCCTTAAGCATGCAAATCAAGGGGGGTACTGAGAGCAATCGAAGTATCAACCGGTGGACGGGTGAGTAATACGTGGGAATCTACCTGAAAGTGGGATATAGCCAGCCGAAAGGTTGGGTAATCTCCCATGTGATCGCAAGATCAAAGCCGCAAGGCGCTTTTAGATGAGCCTGCGTCCTATCAGCTAGTTGGTGGGGTAATAGCCTACCAAGGCGACGACGGGTAGCTGGACTGAGAGGTCGGTCAGCCACAATGGGACTGCGACACGGCCCATACACCTACGGGTGGCAGCAACTAGGAATATTCGACAATGGGCGAAAGCCTGATCGAGCGACGCCGCGTGGAGGATGAAGGCCCTCGGGTTGTAAACTCCTTTTATCTGGGAAGATTATGACGGTACCAGATGAA